>JAEWPQ010000059.1 GCA_023460575.1 Bacillota bacterium | reverse complement strand
GGAACCTTGGTTTATAAGCAATTTATTCAGATACAGAATGTTTTTGACCAAATGTATTATACCAGAATCCGAACCCATTATGATTGGTGGGGGGGGGCACTGGGGGGGCTGGGAAATCCGGCAGATTCTTTTAGCAGAATGCCGCAGATAAAACCAGTCTCCAGAGATGCGGAAAGTAATTATACAACTGATGGTTATTTTAGAAATAAGTATAAAGAAGATCATTTAAGCGAAGGAGAAAGTTTAGTTATTGTTTTTGACCGCAACGAAAAAACTATGGAGATAATAGCAGTGAAACGGTTCAATGAATTTAGAATAGTTTTTCGATATACATATGATATTAAAACTAAACAACTGCATGAAGCGGTGGAATGTGTATATAGTGAATTAGATTCTGGAGAATCAAACGAATCTTCAGAAGAGCTTAGAAAACGGACAGAAAATCTACAAGAAATTCTTTTGATTATAGAAAAATCAGGATTAACAAAAGAGGATTTACTTCAATACAAAGAATATTTTTTGTATGATAAGTTACTGACCGATTGGTCAGATGCCAATTTCAGTCGCTTTTCAGCCAATCGGTGGGGGAAGGTAGAATATACTGAGGTGCTCCCCCTGGAGAATAGCAAGTAATGGACACATTCCGTATCACAAGATAAAAAGAATCTAAGTAAGAGGAAAAAGAGGAAGACAATAAACGACTGAACTAATAAAAAATTATTCGTTATCACAGAGTAGATTTGGAATTGGTGACTACCCCTGTGTGGTAGATTGAAACAATTACTTCCGGAGATGGGGAATTTTTAATGGAACAGCATATAAAGAAAATAAAGTCAATCGTTATTTATCTGGTGTGTTTTATATTTGTAGGAACCTTGGTTTATAAGCAATTTATTCAGATACAGAATATATTTGACCAAATGTTTTATACCAGAATTAAATCATATTCCTTTAGTAACATGCAGCAGATAAAACCAGTATCCAGAGATAAGGAGAGTAATTACACATCAGATGGTGATTTTGAAAGTGACTATAAAGAGGAGTATTTAGGCGAAGGAGAAAGTTTAGCTATTGTTTTTGATCGCAACAATAAAGATATGGAGATAATAGCAGTAAAACGGTTCAATGAATTTAGAATAGTTTTTCGATATACCTATGATATCAAAACAAAGAAATTAACTGAAACTGTGGGGTGTAGATATGGTGAATTATATTCAGGAGAATTCAATCAATATTCAGAAGACTATAAAGAACATACTGAAAATCTACAAGAGATTCTTTTGATTATAGAAAAATCCGGATTAACAGAAGAGGATTTACTTCAATACAAAAAATATTTTTTGTATGATAAGTTACTGACCGATTGGTCAGATGCCAATTTCAGCCGCTTTTCAGCCAATCGGTGGGGGAAGGTGGAATATACTGAGGTGCTTCCCCTAGAGAATAGCAAGTAGTAAGTACAGCCAGTATAACGGCATTTCAAGTAACTGAGGCAGTCATTTCCAGAGATGGAGAAATTTGAATGAGGCAGTGTGTAAAGAAAATAAGGTTAATAGTTATTTATCTAGGTTTTTTTATATTAGTGGGAATCTTAGTTTACAAGCAGTTTATTCAGACACAGAACATTTATGACCAAATGTATTATACCAGAATCCGAACCCATTACGATTGGTGGGGTGGGGCACTGGGAGGACTAGGAAATAAGGCTGATTCTTTTAGTAAAATGCCGCAGATAAAACAGATATCCAGAGATACAGAGAGTAATTATACATCGGATGGTTACTTTGAAAATTCTTATAAAGATGAGTATATAGGTGACGGAGAAAGCTTAGTTATTGTTTTTGACCGCAACGAAAAGACTATGGAGATAATAGCAGTAAAACGATTCAACGAGTTTGATATAATTTATAGATACACATACGATATCAATACAAAGCAGTTAAAAGAAACCGTGGAATGTGATTATGGAGAAATATACAATGAAAATCCGAGATTTTTTAGAGAACATACTGAAAGTCCACAAGAAATTCTTTTAATTATAGAAAAGGCTGGATTGACAAAAGAGGATTTACTTCAATACAAAAAATATTTTCTATATGATAAGTTGCTGACCGATTGGCTGGATGCCAATTTCAGCCGCTTTTCAGCCAATCGTTGGGGGAGGGTAGAATATACTGAGATTCTTCCCTTGGAGAGTAGCAAGTAGCAGCCACATCCCATATCACAAGATAGAACCAATATAGCTAAGAGGCAATGGAGAAGATAATGAACAGATACGGATACCAACTGAAACGGAATACTGAACCGAAAAAATCAAATATTCGTTATCGCAGAGCCGATTTGGAATTGATGACTACCTTCCAGTTACGGGAAATCTGCATGACGGAAAAAATTGTACAGGGTATGATCAACCCGATGGATAAGGAGGAGTTGGTCCATACGATTATTCATTACCGGGGAGCAGATGAATACTTTTTAATTCGACGCCAGAACGGTGTGGGAAGAAAATCAATCGAAGAAGTGCTGAACCGTAGCAAGCCTCAACTGCAGAATGCCGGATTTCTGCACTGCCGTTCCAAGCTAGTTGTCTACCGGGGACTGGCAATGAATTATCAGGATGGTTATACGATTCCATATGATCCGCGATTTGCAGGAAGTAATGCTTTTCTTGTCAGCGGCGATGGTTCACTCTGTGCTATTTTAAATCTCTTACCAAAGGGAGAACATACTGACGTTTTGTACCTGACAAAGACTGCCGATATTGCCTGTTATGAATCAGACGTGAAAAATTACACTCTATATTGCCTGGAACGAAGGGAATCAGAGCTGTTCTATCAGATTTATGAGGGGAAGGAAACAAATTTTCCGGAATACCTGCCGGTATATCCAGTTCCGCTGCTGGATTTTGAAATGAAAGAGCCTGTTAAGCTGTCAGTGCCAGTTGCAATTGATTTTGGAACAACCAATACAACTGCAGGTGTATTTTTGGATTATTATTATTTTGAACAAACCGGCCACCCTTATGAAAAGGCAGAAGAGCAGGTTAACTCCATTCGTTATGCCACCTTTTACAATACGACTACAAACTGGAAAGAGACTACAATGCTTCCCAGTGTTGTAGGCGTTCAGTCCTTGCATAATGGAAAACCGAAATATCTGTTTGGTTATGACGCAATCAGACTGGCTAATTCAAGTTATATTGATGAAGGTTTTTGTGTGTTTTATGATATCAAGAGGTGGATTGGTGATTATGAAAAAGCGGAGGAAATAACTGACCGGGAAGGGCACCGGCAGCTTATTAAAAGAAAAGATATTTTAAAGGCATATTTTGAATATGTGCTGTTTTCAGTTGCAGATCAGTATAAGTGTAAGATTGATAAAGTACATATTTCTTGTCCGGTTAAGCAGAAAAACCAGTTTATTCGGTTATTTGACGAGATTCTGCCAGGCTACGCCATTGAAAAGGACGATATGATTGATGAGGGAGTAGCCGTACTTTACAACACTATTTCTGATTTAATTACCAGAAATCAGTTTGAAGATGGAGCTGAATATAAAGCACTGATATTGGATTGCGGTGGCGGAACCACTGATTTGTGTTCCGGAAGTTTTCAAATCCAAGACAAAAAACCCTCTTTTTGGATTGAGATTGAAACTGCTTATGAAAACGGTGATACGGATTTTGGTGGAAATAATCTGACCTATCGCGTGATGCAGCTTTTAAAGATTGCAATTGTAAACGGAATAAAAATTGGGAGTTTGCAATCAATTAGAGAGATACTGAATGGTTTTGATCTGGATATCTACCGGAGTGTAGATCAGAGCAGGGCCGCAGTATTATACCAGGAATTAGAATCGGTTTACTGTGATGCAGAACAATATCTTCCAACCAGATACAAAGACTATGAGAATTGCAGCCGGGAAGATTATTATAAGGTGAAGAATAATTTTTATTTTCTGTTTTCCCTGGCTGAGACCGTGAAAAAGGAATTTTACAATCAGGTTGGAACACTGCAGATTGGCATTGGCGAAGGGGATGAGCGAAATAACTATATTACATGGATTGATACCGATAAATGGAAGCTTTCAGTTATGGGAAAGAATGGGCTGGAGACGGTAAAGTCTGTTCCGGCCGTAGTTTTTAATATCTTTGATTTAGAGCTGTTGTTGCGGGCAGACATTTACAGTATTGTTAAACAGTTTTTAGAAGATATGTACCGGCGGGATGTATTGGAAGAGTATTCCATGATAAAACTGACGGGTCAGTCCTGCAAGATGGAATTGTTTCGGGATGCCATCAAAGAGTTTGTTCCAGGACGGGCAATTCAGACCAGCCGGAGTAGAAAGGACAAGAATACCGATAACAGCTTTAAGATGAGCTGTGTAGACGGCGCAATTAAATATCTGCGGGATAAGAAATTGGGCCTTACACGTATTTCCATATTGGCGAAAGAGCCGGCTCTTCCCTACCAGATTAGTGCTTATACCCATCAGGGGAAAGAGGTAATCCTGATTGAGCGTCTGGCCCGAAGCGGTGCCAGTGGGATGATATCCAGAAATGTCGAGAATTTGACATTAGAGCTTTACTTAAAAGATGTAGACGGAAAGCTTCGTTATCGCTACATGTGCAATAGTAACTTATCTGATTTTGAAGAAACAGAATACGAACGGATTCATGCGAAATTCGGGGATAGTATCCGGCAGGAGAATACGGATGATATTGAAGATTATGAAGTTCGGTTTTTCCTATGGACCAGACCGTTAGAGTGGGCCTTCTCTGTTGTTCCGGTTTACCGGAAGCAGCAGCGGCTGTATATGGGAAAAGAAAGTATCTTTGGTTTTGAAAATGAACAATGGGTACAGAACTTTTTTGACGGGACGAAATAAACAGAACAGATGAAACTGGAGGTAGGATTCATGCAGGGCAGATACCCGTTATTCGAAGAAAACCGGATATTAAAGAAAGAGGCACTGATTGCAATTCGGGACTATAGTTATGACCAGATGCGTTTAACATGGCAGGACTATAGCTCTGGCATATTATCTGGGTGCAGCATTCGTGTTGAGGGCGCTGAGTTAGTGATATCTCCGGGAATCATAAAATATGACAAAAAAATATTACTTTTGCCGGAGCCAGAACGAGTTCCATATCAAGCAACCGACTCTATCCAATATTTGAAAGCTCGAATTGAACTGTGTGATCCTTCCCCTGAGTTTATTACATATCAAATCTCTTTTCGGCTGGAATTGTCTGAAGAATGTATGGAAAATGAAATAGAGTTTTGTCGTTTTCATCTGCGTCAGGGTGCTGCCTTACGTGGGCAATACAGGGATTTTTTCGATTTGGAAACAGAATATGATACAATCAACCCGCTTTATGCAGGTTGGAGCGGCAAGGGGGGTAATACCCTGTCACCGTTTGTTACACAGTTTTTTGCTGAAGAAATATTACAGGCTCCCGGAAAATGGGCGGAAGATATTGCATTTGCCTATATCTGCCTGAATCAGTCAAGTGCAGTCGCACTTGTGATCCTCAAACATTATGTGAATGACCGGGGAGTGGGTAGCAGCAAAAGAAAAGAAACAAACAAGGATATTTACCGGGGAATGTGTACCATTTTAAGAGCTGCAAAGTCCGGTAACGTACCGGTGGATACCCCAAGGAATGAACGAAGAAAGATCCTGATTGACTAGAGTTATGGAAGTACAAAGGAGAGGATAAGACGTGAAATACTTTAGGATGACAGAAACATCGGAACTGAAGCACGCTCCGAAACTAATCGACTGGCATGGCCGGTTTGATGTTCGTGATATTACCTTAAAGTCATATCCGAAGTTGCCGGATCGACAGTTGTTTTTTGTGGAACCTGCAAATGATTTGCAATTTACAGATATGATTCAAAATCCGTTTTTGATGATATCCCCCCGGGTAAGAGATGTAATTAAGATGTACCGGGAGCTTATCTTTACAAAAGAGATTGTATTATTTGAGCAGCAAAAAGGGAAGCCGGAACTGTATTATCTTCCTGTGTTTGATGAATCGGAGCAGGTACAATTAGTAATCCGCCGGTATGAAGATGGAACCTGTGTATCTCAGACCGGTCAGCCAGGAAAAGAAAAAGCATCCATAGATAAACACATCTTTTGGGTAACAGAAGGGGAAGAACGTCATACGATTCTATCACTGGATTTGGTGGAAAGTTTAATCCGAAGGGGAATAACCGGACTGGGGCTTGAGGAGGTTCAATTATATCAAAAGGAACAGGAGAGATAAAGCATGAGAGAGGAACGTTTAAAACTGGAGTTTTTTGATGAATTCCGGGTGTCTGACTGCAAGGGAATACAGGAAGTCAATGAACACATGGAATATTGCTTTGAGGGGGTAATTCCGATTGCCAGAATGAAGGAATATGCATCTCTTGGAAATGACAATTGCTGGCCTCATGTTTATGTAATCAGTGAAGGTGGTGAGGCAGTTTGGATTTGCGGAGTGGTAAAGGATATGACGCTGCAGGTAACAGGGCAAACCTGCCGGATGCAGTTGACGTTAACCTCCGGTACCGATTTGATGGATTTGCAAAAGCATACACGCACCTTCCGGGCAGAATCACTGCGGTACGAACAGCTATTAGAAACCTGTAACAGTGGCTATGAAAATGCTGCCAAGATCATGACGGTTGGAAAGACGCGGCAGATTGGACAGCTGGTGGTACAGTATCAGGAAACGGACTGGGAGTTTATAAAACGTCTGGCCAGTCAGAACCAGACTGTAGTTGTGCCTGATGCAGAAACGAAGGGCTCCAAATATTATTTTGGTCTGCCGGAACGTGATGCTGCCATTACCGGGGATATGCAGGAATATAATCAGCAGTGTGATATGAAATC
>JAEWPQ010000058.1 GCA_023460575.1 Bacillota bacterium | reverse complement strand
CATGGGAAATAAAGCATTAAATTACACAGCTCTGACAATTGCCATCATCGGTGCAGTAAACTGGGGGCTGGTAGGTTTCTTCAATTTCAACCTGGTGTCATTTATTTTCGGCAGCATGACCTGGCTGTCAAGGATCGTGTATGCCGTGGTAGGGATCTGCGGATTATATCTGCTTACCTTTTATGGTCATTCAGAAACAAGTACGGAAAGATAGTTGAGGATTTGAAGAGGGCATTGCGCCATGATTGGGATATTTGGTCATGGAGCAGTGCCCTTCATCTATTTTACAGTTAAAAAACTTAATTTATTCATGCATGGAGGCTTAAAAATGGCAGCACAAAAGGAATTTGAAAACTATCTTCATAGGGAAAATTTGTCTGATAATACAATTTTAACTTATGTGTGGACAGTAAATAATTATTTTTTACATTATGATGAAATAAACAAAGAGAATTTGTTGGCTTTTAGAGGTTACTTAATGGAATCTTATAAGCCTAAAACTGTAAATTTACGGGTTCAGGCGATTAACAAATATTTGTTATTTCTAGATGAAGAGCGTTTGCAGTTAAAAAATGTTAAAATACAGCAAAAAAACTTTTTGGAAAATGTTATAAGTAACGCTGACTATAATTATCTGAAAAAGAGACTAAAGCAAGATGGTAATATGGAATGGTACTTTCTTGTATGGTATTTGGCTGCAACAGGAGCACGGGTCAGTGAATTGATACAGATAAAAGTAGAACATGTAGATATGGGATATTTGGATCTTTATTCAAAAGGAGGTAAGCTGCGTCGCCTCTATATTCCTGCAAAACTAAGAGAAGAAACTCTTGACTGGCTGAAAAAAATAAATATCTCATCCGGTTATTTATTTTTAAACCGTTTTGGAAAACTCATAACAACCAGAGGAATCAGACAGCAATTAAAAAATTTTGCCCTAAAATATGGAATTGATCCAAAAGTTGTATATCCTCATTCTTTTCGCCATCGATATGCTAAGAATTTTCTTGATAGATACAATGATATAGCATTTCTTGCTGATTTGATGGGTCATGAAAGCATTGAAACTACTCGCATTTATTTAAGAAGAACATCCACGGAACAGCAAACTTTAATTGATAAAATTATAAATTGGTAAAAAAATTGATAACTTAGTAATAAGTTTTATATGTTCCTAGTAATGTGTATTATAGGAACTTAATTTAACTTATAAGAACTAAGTTTTTACGTTATAATCCTCGCTTTTACCATTCTAATCTGTTTATCGTCTCTATCATTTAAAAAATAAGACATTCTTAAAAAAATTCTTTTATTTATCCGAACCAAACAGTTTTTATAGAAAAAAATAACATTGCTGTAATACACATTCTGGGAATATTTGTCAAGTAGTTAAAGTATTAACAAACTTGTAAGCAAACAAGGAGGTGAAGCTAATGTTATCTTTAGGAAGGAATCCCGGTCAGTATCTTGTAATTGACAAAAACATTGTTATTCAAGTGGTCTCCGTTGACGGAGATTTACGGCTTGCCATTGATGCGCCAAAAGAAATTTCTATCGAAAGAGGAGAAGTTTATGAAAAGCGTCATCCAATTCCCCAATGTCTGAGACGGCTGAGGGAAAAGAGCATGAAATGGTAAGATACTCACGCTTTCAACTATTTAACCAGGGCCCGGATGAATAGTTTGGAATAAAAACAATTAAGATACACGGGGGAAAAGGAAGTCCCCGTCATAACTCAAGGAGGTAATATTTATGAGAATTCAACACAATATTGCAGCGTTAAACGCTTATGGACAATTAGGAAGCAATAATAATGCTACTTCAAAGAACCTGGAAAAATTGTCTTCCGGTTACCGAATCAACCGTGCAGGTGATGATGCTGCAGGCCTGGCCATTTCCGAGAAGATGAGAGCACAGATAACAGGACTTGAGACTGCGCAGAAGAATGCTAATGATGGTATCTCACTGGTTCAGACAGCAGAAGGTGCACTGACAGAAGTACATTCCATGCTGAACCGAATGACAGAACTTGCAACGCAGTCTGCTAATGGTACATATGATGATAATGTTGACCGTGCCAATCTTCAGAAGGAGGTAGATTCATTAAAGGATGAAATCAACCGTATTTCAGAGTCTACAAACTATAATGGCATCAAGGTATTAGATGGTTCTCTTGGAGCGTCTGCTGCGGGTAAAGCTGCAGCTGCAGCTAAGGCGACCGTTGCCGGAACAACAAAGGTAGAAGGTCTTACAGATACTACTGTACATACTCAGAATGCAACTAAGGGTCAATTTTCGGTTTCTCTTGACTTAGATAGTAGTAAAACTGATGGAACTACCGCAGTATCACCAACAGATCCGATGCAGTATGAATTTACATTAAAGGATACTGCAGGCAACGATCATATCCTAAAATTTAAGTTTCAAAACGTGGCTGATACCGGAACCATGACTACAAAATTAGATGATCTTCTGAAAAATGGACTGAACAGCGGCTTAGATGCTGATTTTGCAGCAGATAACTCGCAGACACTTAATGAACTGAAAAAGATCTTTGACGATGTAAAATTTGAAAAGGTCGGTGACGATGGCATTAAGATCAGCGCAACAAGTAAAGAAAGTGGGACAAGCGGTATAGGATTACAGTCTGTTACTGTTAAGCAAAGAAAGATTGATATAAGTGGTGCGGTAGACGCACTTGCCAATTACGCACAAAATACTGATTTATCAACCGCACCATCAACAGCCGGTGTTACAACTGCTGCAACCGATGAATTTAAGTATTTAGCTATAGCCAGTGGCGATCTGGCATCAGGAAACAAAATTACCATTGGTGATCATACGTTTGAGATGAGAGCTTCTGATGATTATAATGTCTCCAGCGGAAATGTCCGTGTTGTTATTGGCGAGACAGATGCAGATACAAAGAAAAATTTAGTGGCTGCAATGAAGAATGCAGGAATTAGCTCTGCGTCCTTGACACCCGATGGAAAATTAAAAATCGGTGATGTAAATCAATTAAAAACCTCAGATAAAACAATTTCCTTTAATAATTCAATTGATATTAAGTCATCAACGATTGGAGTCACTGTAGGAACCGATGATGCTGTTAATTCCCAGTACAAATTTATACCTGCAGCCGGAACGGCAGGCGAACAAACACTGTCGGTTGGCTATGAGGATGCCGATGGAAAAAGAAAGGCAGTTCAGGTTAAATACACAGCTGATGGAACGAATGCCGGAAAAACCGCTCAGTCCATTGCAGATGCAATTAATAATAGTGATGATACCAAGGGTTTGTTTAAAGCAAAAGTGGATGCTTCTACACACGAGATTACCTTAGAAGCGCTTGGTGGTAAAGAGGGAGCCAAGGTAAATAGTTTAGCTACCACTGATTCAGCCAGCAGTGCAGTCGGAACGCTTTCCAATGCTCAAACCTCAAAACGGGCCAGCAAAACCTTAACATTTAATAATGCCGGAATCTCCGCAGGAGATACCGTTTCTGTAGGAGGAAAAAATTATCAGTTTATCAATGCTTCTGATTCTGGAGATCCTACTAAAATAAAAGAGGGTAATATGGCCGTTATTATTGGAAGTACGGATGCCGATACTGCACAGAATTTGCAGATGGCTCTCTCTAATGATGGCGTAAAAGCAGATATTACCGGTAATAAGCTGACCATTGAAGATGGAGAAAAACTAAAGAATAAAACGGGAGGTTTGACAATACAGGCTGGTGATACCAGTGACACCTATCAGCAGGTAGGTGTTACCATTGGCAACATGGATACAAAAAGCTTAGGGATTGCGGTTGTAGATGTAAGTACTCAGCAGGGAGCTAAAGCTGCTATTAGTCAAATAAAGAATGCAATTAATCAGGTTTCTTCTACCCGTGGTGACCTGGGTGCTGTACAGAATCGTCTGGAGCATACGATTAACAACCTTAGTGTAACAAAAGAAAATATGACAGCTGCTGAGTCGCGTGTTCGTGATGTAGATATGGCTTCTGAAATGATGTCATTAACCAAGAACAAAATTCTTGTTCAGGCATCTCAGGCTATGCTGGCTCAGGCAAATCAGATACCTGAGGGTGTGCTTCAGTTATTAAAGTAATTAAATAGCCTTGCCTTCTTCACTTTCATATTCCCGAATCTGCTATGATATATGTTCTTTTTATGCTATACTTTTAATCAAAAGAACCGCCAACCAAGATTACTGCTGTTGGCTTATTGGGAGGAATGTGATGTTTTTCATATGCGGAATGAGTCAGGGAAAAAAGCTGCTGGATTATACAAAGACAGTGATCTGTGCCTTGTGTGGCGGATATGGCAGATATCAGGTATTTATGACATACAGCTATTTCAGTGTATTTTTTATTCCCATTATAAAGTGGAACAGACATTATTATGTACAGATGTCCTGCTGTAATACTGTTTATGAGCTGGACGGAGAAAAGGGTAAGAAACTAAGCCGGAGAGAACCGGTTGAAATTGAAGAACAGGATTTGACACTGGTTCAATCCGGCCGAAGAAATGAGGAGTGGAATAAAAGGCAGTGCTCCCATTGCGGATATGAAACAACTGAGGATTTTGAGTATTGTCCCAAATGCGGACAGAAATTTTAAACAGCCGGTACCGGGATTTTCCTGGCCGGCTGTTTTTCCATTTTTAATAAAATCAGATAATAATATCCTTTAATGCTCTTTTTGGAACATAGTGAATCTGATTTTCGTCTCTGTAATAAGTGACGCTTCCGTCTTCCTTAACAGGTACGATGACCACCTCTTCTTTTGGCTTTCCAAGAGCCAGAACAAGATCAACAGAATAAAGAGAAGTATCTATACCAAGCGCTTCGGCCAGCTGGCTTCTCCGCACATTACCCAGCATACAGCCGCCGTAGCCCTTTTCTACTGCGCCCAGCATAATGGTCTGAGCTGCGATACCATCATCGGTGAGCTTATTCTTACCTAGCGACAAATCGCAGAGTATCACGATATAGGCAGAGGGCCGCTCGCCTTCTTCCGGTCCATCCCAGTCAGGAAGTGCTCCAGCCCAGCCCAGGGTATCATAAATCAGGGCATTTTCTTCCGGTGTATGACTGATCCTGAATTTCAGAGCCTGAGAATTGGCGGTTGAGGCAGTAAGTCTGGCCAGATCAATGAGTTCCAGCAAGTCCTCCTCAGGAATAGAAGTTTCCTGATAGAAGCGGCGGTATGTACGGCACTTGGAGACGAGTTCTTTTAACATATTTGATTCCTCCTGTTTATCATGATCAATAAGTAGTTATTTATAAAGTATAACAGTTACGGAAACCATCTGCAACGGAGAAAAAAGAAAGAGATTTAGTAAAAATACACAAAAATGAAACGAGTATAATATGAAAAACTGGTCTGTTTTTCGTATGGACAAAATTCAAACAAATACAATAAAAAAAACTCAAGAGCATTAATCCATAATTTATTATTAGACATATCACGGCTATTTGTAAATTTAATTAAGAATTTACCACTTTTAAATTAAGAAAAAAATCATAATGAATTCATTGACTTTATTTTCTTAAGGTGTTAAACTGTGACTCGGCTTTAGAAATCAAAAAAGAGGCCGCGGCATACATATCAAACAATAAAATATAGGTAGCCGCAAGGAGGAGAAATATTATGAAATTAACAACAAAGAAACTTGTACTTACAGGCGTAGCAGTATTAACAATGGCAGCAATTTCTGCATGTGGCAGCACAAAGACTGCTGAAACAACAGCAGCAACAGAAGCAGTAACTACAGAAGCAGTTACAACAGAAGCAGCTGTTAAAGAAGAAGTTACAACAGAGGAATCTTCTGAGTCTGTAGAAGAAACCAAAGAAGAAGCATCTGTAAAAGAGTCTTCTGAAGAAGCTTCCAGCGAAGAAGTATCTTCTGAAGCTGCAGAGTCTACAAAGGCTGCTAACTAATTATATAGAAATAACAGCTTAGAAGGAATGGAAAATTTCCGCGGGCGGGGACAAATGTCTCCGCCTTTTTTGCGCGCATCTGCTATGCAGAACGGATCAGTATGTGATATAATTTTTCCAGACAGTCATTAATAGGAGGCCGCTTTTCATGAAAATTACTTATGTTCATCACAGTGCATTCCTGGTAGAACTGAGTTCTGCCGCCCTGCTATTTGATTATACCCAGGGTCCGCTGCCGGAACTGGACATGGATAAACCACTTATCATCTTCGCCAGCCACCGTCACGGAGATCATTTTTCAGAAAAGATCTTTGATTTGGGAATCGGATTAAGAGAAGTTCATTATGTTCTTTCAGACGATATTTCTAAGAAGAGAGTAAAGGAGGAACTTAGAGAACGCACTTTATTTGTAAAAGCGGGGGAGACTTTCAGGCTTTCATACAATGATGGCGGGAATACACGGTTGGAAGTTACCACCTTCGATTCTACAGATGAGGGGGTTGCTTTTCTGGTAAAAGGGGATGGGGCAGCCATATATCATGCAGGTGATTTAAACAACTGGAGATGGGAAGGCGAACCGGAGGAATGGAACCGTAATATGGCAAAGAAGTATTCATTAGAAGTGGATAAGCTGGCCGGAGTGAAGATTGATGCGGCTTTTCTGCCTCTGGACCCCAGGCAGGAGAAAGCCTTCTATCTTGGATTTGATGAATTTATGAGAAAAGCGGAGGTATTACATGCTTTTCCAATGCATTGCTGGGGGGACTTTTCCGTAATTGGGCAGTTAGAGGCGATGGAGGTTTCCGCTCCTTACCGGCACAGGATTATTAAGATTGAAAGAGACGGAGAATCCTTTATTCTTGGACAGGAGCTTGATATTCATGAATGAGCGGAAAGAGGAAGAACGTGAGGTTTTAGATGCTGCCATGCTGGCAGGTCATATTCTCCTGGAGAATGGTGCTGAGATCTTTCGGGTGGAAGAAACTATGGACCGGATCTGCCGCCATTATGGAATCGAATCCTGCAGCTCTTTTGTGTTGAGTAATGGCATCTTTACAACTGCAGGAAACCAGAGAGAGGAAATATTTGCAAAGGTCCAGCACATTCCGGTGAGCGGAACACATTTGGACCGGGTGGCTGCAGTCAATCAGCTTTCCAGAGAAATAGAGAGAGGATCCTTAACTCCCGGTGAAGTAAGTGACAGGCTGGTGCTGATTCAGCTGATGCCGGGCAAATCAAAGAGAATGCAGATTCTGGCATCAGGAGTGGGAAGTGCCTGTTTTTGTTATTTGTTTGGCGGCAATTTAAAGGATGCAGCAGCCGCGTTTTTCCCCGGAGTACTGCTTTATGCATATGTGATTTATCTGTTTGGTCCCCATCTTTCCAAGCTGGTAGGCAATATCGGAGGAGGTGCGCTTGTCACCGCGCTTTGCACCCTGCTATATATGCTTCACCTGGGAGATCATTTAAACTACATGATTATTGGTTCTATCATGCCCCTGATTCCGGGAGTTGCATTTACCAAAGCCATACGTGACATTGCAGATGGAGATTATATCGCAGGTTCTGTCCGCATGCTGGATGCACTGCTGGTATTTTTCTGCATCGCCATGGGAGTGGGACTGGTATTTGGCCTGCTTCACCGGTTTACAGGAGGTGGATTTTTGTGACAGCTTTATATGAGATGGCAGTTGCAGCCCTGGGTACGGTTGCATTTGCCCTGCTGTT
>JAEWPQ010000057.1 GCA_023460575.1 Bacillota bacterium | reverse complement strand
CAGGTTCTGTAAAATGCCATAAGAAATTTACAGCTCAGGTTTACGTTCTGACAAAAGATGAAGGTGGACGTCATACTCCTTTCTTCAACAACTACAGACCTCAGTTCTACTTCAGAACAACTGACGTAACTGGTGTTTGCGATTTACCAGCTGGCACAGAGATGTGTATGCCTGGCGATAACGTAGAAATGTCTGTTGAACTGATCCACCCAATCGCTATGGAGCAGGGTCTTCGTTTCGCTATTCGTGAAGGCGGACGTACAGTAGGTTCAGGTAGAGTTGCTACTATCGTAGAATAATAATTAAATTTAAAAGCCGGGCCCTTTGTTTATAAGGGTTTCGGCTTTTTTTGACTAAAGCGACTGCTGCAGGAGATAGATTTTATGACTTTTTTATGGTAGTATGTAAATAGTTGTTAAAAACATATAGGAGCTATCATGAAAAACCATTATAGAACAAAACCCAGAAGTTTGATTCTGGAGTATTTGAAAGCACATGTGGAAAAGCGATTTACAGTGAAAGATATACTTGATAAACTGAATGAAGCCGACGCAGGGATAGATAAAACAACGGTATATAGGAATTTAGAGAGAATGTGTCAGGATGGGGAACTTTTAAAGTTTAAAGAAACTGATTTAAAGGCTGCCTTATACCAATACTCAGAAGACCATCATGATTGTCATATGCATATGCATGCACAATGCTCTGAATGTGGAAAGATTATGCATTTAGAAAATGATGTCGTGGATGAATTTGAAAAACAGCTGCTCTCCATTTATGGAATTGAGGTTGACCCAAGTAAGACAAATATTGTTGGCATATGTAAGGATTGTAAAAAGAAAAATGCAAATAAATAAGAGCATCCGTGTAGCTTGTTATGTATGAACGTAATGAGATATATGGATGTTTTTATATGAGAAGAACCAAATAACTGATTTACAAAAGCAATTGACAATCATCCGATACAGATATATAATAATATGCAACTTGGTTGCAAATATGAAGTGCAGAGTAGAATTAAAAGAGGAAAGAGGATATAATCATGGCAAAGTGTTATGTTACTGGAAAAACAACAAGATTTGGAAATAATGTGAGTCATTCACATAAGAGAACAAATAAAAAAATGAAAGCAAATCTGAAAAAAGTACGAATCATTGAGAATGGAGCATCGAAACGTGTGTGGGTATCTACCAGAGCATTGCGTTCCGGATTAGTTGAGCGGGCATAGAATGTGAAAATCTTCTGATAAGATGACAGAATGGAGAATATGATGGCAAGCAGCAGAGTTAAAATTACATTGGCATGCACAGAGTGCGGCGACAGAAATTACACCACAACAAAAAATAAAAAGTTACACCCAGAGAGAATGGAACTCATGAAGTATTGCCCAGGACTTAAAAAGATGACACTTCACAAGGAAACGAAATAATCAGCAAATAACAAAGTAAACTTACAACTAGGAGCTGCCGGACTGTCTGGCAGCTTTTAGCATTATAAGGTAATTATGGTTCACCCTTAAGGTTTTATTACAAATACGTAATAAAAACGTTATTGTAAAAATGAGGGAAATTAGGTATCATTGTAGGGTATCTGATTATGACTGCATGGAGGGAATGCGAAGATGAAAAAAATTAAAATAGGCAGAGTCTTTACCGGACTTTTGGCGGCTGGATTTTTGTGCTGTGCCTCTGCTTTCGTTTCGTTAGCGGAAGAAGTGTTTTCGGATGATCAGGCTGTGATACAGTCCTGTCTCGTTAATTCGGATTTAACCAGCGTAACAGTAAAAGTTTCTAATCATGCACCTGCTCAGGGAACTGACGGTGTACTTTATCTGGTGGAGCTTCAGCCCTATCAAAACAGTTTGGAAGGAAGAACTGATTATGCAGCAAAAGCATCTTTGGGAGATTCTGCCGCATTCACTTTTTCATTAAACCGTAATACGTTACAGGACAGGTTATACAGTAAGTTTGTTGTGGCAGTCTGGGATGGCAGCAAATACATATCTGTCAGCAAGCCTCATTATATTACCAACCCGGAGGCAGTGGCGGCAAACAAGAATAAATTTAGTGATCCTCTTACAAAAAAAGGTTTGAACATTCAGCTTAATATGCTGGGAGATGCATTTGAACTGGGAGTGAAGCATGTTGCCACGAATATTTCATTCCATCAGATCTTGGGTCAGGGAATTGATTATCAATATGATGGCAAGACTTATCATTTTGATACCAATGCAATTAAGAGCTATGATGAGACAATCAGCGCCCTGTCAGGAAAAGGCATGACAGTAACTGCAATCATTTTGAACGGCTGGAATGATTCAGCTCCTAATCTGATTTATCCGGGGACAAAGAAGAATTCCAAGGCATTCTATTATATGTTCAATTCTGCAACTCCAGAGGGATTTGAGCAGACAAGAGCTATTGCATCGTTTCTTGCAGAACGTTATAACGGGTCCAATCCCAAGTATGGAAAGATATCCAACTGGATTATAGGAAATGAAATTAACAATCAGCAGTGGAACTATGTAGGGGCCAGGGATTTAACCAGCTATGTCCAGGCTTATCAGAATGCATTCCGTGTGTTCTACACTGCAATTAAAAGCACCAGCGCCAATGACAGAGTTTATTACTCATTGGATTATAACTGGAATAATGAGATTGATAATAAACTGAAATACGGCGGAAAGCAAATAGTTGATTCATTTAATGCTATTGCTAACGAACAGGGACAGATGGACTGGGGATTATCCTATCATCCATATCCATGCCCCATGACAGAGCCGGAATTCTGGGATGATGACAAAACCGGATTGATTAAGAACGATTTTAATTCTCCAGTTATTAATTTTAAGAATTTAACCACTTTGACGGATTATATGGCTCAGGACTGCTTGAAATCCCCTACTGGCGAGGTTAGGCATATTATACTGACTGAACAGGGATTTACTGCAAAGACCCAGTCGGGAGAAGATGTTTCCCAGATACAGGCTGCAGCTTATGCTTATTCTTATTACATGGTTGACAGCAATCCTTATATTGACGCTTACATCTTAAGCCGACAGGTTGACGCTCCGCTGGAGGTAAGAAGTGGTCTTGCCTTTGGACTTTGGGCCTGTGACATGAATAAGGGTGATGATATTGTGGCAACAAGACGGCGCAAGATCTGGCAGGTATTCCACGACATAGATAAGAAAAAGAGTACTTTGGAAACTACTGAATTCGCCAAATCCATAATCGGAATACAGAAATGGTCCGATGTAGTTCCTAACTTCAAATGGAAATCATTAGAGAAATAAATGTGCAGCTGTCATGAATAATCATGGCAGCTTTTTTCTTATCCGAATTTTTTAACACGCATTCTTTTTGATTCAGGCAGTGTGGATATAAAAAAACTGCACAGCATATCACTGCGCAGTTTTTTAAATTAATGCCAGTTCAGGGCACTGAACGCATCCAGCAGACCTCCGCTTGCAACTTTGCCTGAAAGCGTATCCATCTTTCGGCTGGAGTTTAAGATGATACTTTTTACGTCAGCCAGGCTTATATCTGTCCGGTAGGAATAGAGCATAGCTGCAACACCTGTCACCATAGGGGCAGCCATGGAAGTGCCGCTCATATACCCATAGGAATTATCTGGAATTGTACTTAAAATATAAGTTCCGGGAGCAGCGATATCCACGCTTGCAGCTCCATAGTTGGAATCTTTACTCAACGTTCCGTCAAACAGGATGTTTGCCACAGATATAATGTTGTCATATGGAAGGGAGGCAGGATACACCGGATATACATCCGTATTATAACCAAGACCGGATACCCCTCCATTACCGCAGGAAACAACAAAAAGCATATTGGAATTCTTGATTGTCTGGGCAAGTTCTTCACTGTATCCGGTTGTTCCCATACTTAAATTACAGATAGAAGCACCTTTTTCTTCTGCATAGTGGATCGCTTTAATAACGGCGGCGGGAGACCCCACTCCTTCTTTTCCTCCCAGTGCTTTTAATGACATGATTTTTACGTAGTTATTATCCGTAATGCCGGCTATTCCGTGGGCGCCTCTGGCTGCGCTGATGGTTCCAGCTGCATGGGTCCCGTGACTGTCCTCGCTTCCGGAGAAGAGCTTATTATTGTTTGAATAGAAATTCCAGCCATGAATATCATCCACATAACCATTACCATCGTTGTCGATTCCATCTCCGTCTGTCTCGCCCGGGTTAGTCCAAATGGCATTACGAAGTTCCTGATGATTAATATCAATACCTGTGTCAATGATTGCAACTATAACGGATCGTTTGTTTTGAGCCTGATCGTAGAGAGTCCAGGCCGGCTGAATGTCAATGTCGACACCTGGAACTGCATGGGTAACTTTTGCTTCATAGTTGCCGGGACCTGGCTTGGGAATTGTCAGACCGTTTCCGCTGTTGATTTCGCTATAAAGATTATCTACATACTTAAACTTCTGCTCCAGTTCGATGAGACGGAATTCCCCATCATTTTTCAGACCCCACTGATAAGTAGAAAACTCGTCAGATGGAGAGAGATTGTTCAGTCCGGGTCCCAGCGCCATAACATGTAAGTCTTGTCCCGGATCTTTTGAAAATATATGAAGCGGTTCAGATGCGTCTGATCTGCCGTCCGTTAACTGGGGATTCATCCAGAGTGAATACCCTGCAAATAGTATTGCGAGGGACAGGCATACAGCGCGGATTATCTTTTTCATGATTTTTTGCTCCTTATAAAATAAACTATCTATGCGATTTCCTTATTATATCATAAACCCTACGCTGTTTGCTGGAAAATTATGTGAAGATAATATTAATTTTTATTATGAAACAGCCCGGCGTAAATGCCGGGCTGTTAATTTAATCATTCCTCATCGTCTATTTCAGTATTTTCTGTATGCAAACGATTATCTTCATCTTTTACTGCAGCCCGCCTTGCAAGCTCAGCATTGGCCTCTGCCTGAGTGATGGTTCCTTCATCAACAAGCGTACTGATTTCTTCTTCTGTGAGACTGGTTAAAACCGTGGTAGTCTTTGTGCTGTTTGTAGATGAAGTCTCCGAAGCGGTGGAATCAACTGGTGCAGGTGGTGTCTGCATATTCTGCTGATAGGCTCTTCCTTCAGGGCTGATTTCCAGCGTATCAATATTTTGAAATGTGCTTTGAACTGCGGCTTCAGAGGTCTTATCTGTTGCAGTTCCCGCCGCTGTAATCTGTGCGCTTTCTGTGGCTGCCTGTTCCGCCGCCTTTTTATCCTTTTCCTTTAGCAGTTGAAGCTGCTGCAGCTGGTCGTAGGATGATGAACCCGATACTCCTGTTAGTTCCATTCTCATTTCCTCCTTAGTGTGGAATATACCAGAAGTATAACACTTACTTGTGTTCACAAACTGAAAATAACCTGAAAGAATAAATAAAAAGACAACTGTCTCTTACCGCTTTTTATTGAAATATCTTTTTCATCTGTGATATGATTACATTGGTTAGAGAAGGAGGAAGGTAAATGGATAAAAAAGTATACAGCCTGTTGGCAGGGGGACTGATCGTATCGTGTCAGGCACTGCCGGATGAGCCTCTTTTCAGCTCTTATATAATGTCCCGTATGGCATATGCAGCCATGGAAGGCGGAGCGGCTGGTATCCGCGCCAATTCCATATCTGATATACGTGAAATAAAGAATACGGTGGACTTGCCCATAATAGGTATTATAAAACAGAAATATAAAGGCTTTGAGACAGTTATTACCCCAACCATCAGAGAAGTGGCAGCTTTGGCTTCAGAGGGGGCAGACATTATTGCCCTGGACTGCACACGAAGACCACGTCCGGATGGACAGAAGCTGGAAGAGTTTATAATTGAGATTAGATCAAAATTTCCGGATCAGATTTTTATGGCAGATTGTTCCGAATACGAGGAAGGGATGCTTGCTGCCAGTCTGGGAATTGATTTTATTGGAACAACCTTAAACGGTTATACCCAGTACACCAGGAATGCCATTCTTCCAAATCTGGAACTCATAAAACGGCTTTCTTCAGACAGCGGGAAACCCGTGATTGCTGAAGGCGGTATTAAAACCCCTGAACAGCTGAAAGAAGCATTCAAAGCGGGCGCATGGGCGGCAGTGGTTGGAAGTGCCATTACAAGGCCAAGAGAGATAACCCGTGATTTTATAACCGGTGCAAAGTGCCGCACTGGAAAGAAAAACAGATAAAAGGGAGAGAAAAAGTGATGAAAGGTGATTTTTTAACCAGGATTCGTGCAGAATATAATCAGTTTACCAAGGCTGAGAAAAAGGTGGCAGATTACATTCTTCAAAACTACAGAGAGGTGCTGTTTATGTCAATTACTGATCTGGCAGAAGCTTGTGAAGTGGGAGATACCAGCGTATTTCGCTTTTGTAAGACTTTGGAGTTGAAAGGGTATCAGGAATTTAAGATGCAGCTGTCTTTAAGTCTTCATGATGAAACCACCGGGCAGGGGCGTTTAGAGGGAGACATCAGCCTTAAGGATTCTTTCGCAGAGGTTTCAAGGAAAGTACTCAATACAAATATGAGTGCACTTGAAGAGACTTATTCATTATTAAATGAGGAAAGCTTTGACCGTGTAATCAGGTATCTTCATGATGCAAAGAGGGTTTGCTTTTTTGGAGTGGGAGCCAGCATGCTTTCTGCCATGAAGGCTGCCAACAAGTTTTTAAGGATTGAACCCAAGGTATCCTGTGTATCTGATTCCCACATGCAGGCAATGGTAGCTTCCATGATGGGAGAAGGAGAAGCGGCTGTCATATTTTCCTATTCAGGCGCAACAAAGGATACCATTCATGTGGCAGAACTTGCAAAGAGAGCAGGGGCTGCGACCATCTGTATTACCCGGTTTGTAAAGTCACCTCTTACCTCTTTTTCCGATGTAACCCTGCTTTGTGGAGCTAATGAAGGACCTTTGCAGGGAGGGTCTACCTCCTCGGAGATCAGCCAGCTTTTTTTGATTGATTTAATGTATACGGAATATTACAGAAGGTATTTTGAAACCTGTAATCAGGTCAATGAGAGGGTCTCTTCGTCTGTACTGGATAAAATGTGCTGATAGAATGCAGGAAGGAGAGGAGAACCCAATGGAAGAAAAATATTTTCGCAACAAGGTAATCTGGTTTACATTTTTATACAGTATTCTTGTAATCTGGGTTCATTCTTATAATGCAGTTTTGTTTCTGGGAAAGACCGGAATTGGTTACCGGGTAGATATGCTGGAGCGTTTCTGGGGGGATACAGTGGCACAGATCGCAGTTCCGGGATTCTTTTTAATATCTTCCTATTTATTTTTTCGGGGATTTACAATGGAAAAGTTATGGGTTAAATGGAATTCCAGAATTCGCAGCATTCTGGTTCCTTATATTATGTGGAACCTTCTTTACTATCTTGGGTATGTGATCGGCAGCCGGATTCCCTTTATTTCCAGGGTAATCGGCAAAGGAAGAATTCCTTTTGATTTTCAGGAAGCAGCGCAGGCAGTGCTTCATTATTCCTATAATTATGTATTCTGGTATTTAAATCAGCTGCTCCTTCTTGTCCTTCTTGCACCGGTGATATACACGGCTGTAAGAAAAAAAGAAATTGGCAGGCTTATGCTTGCGGGGATTCTCGCGGTAATCTATATGGGCGGTGCACTTCCGTTTTTAAATCTGGATGCTTTGTTATATTATACATTCGGAGCATATGCGGCGATTCATGGAAAAGATATAACAGAAAGATCTTTTAGCAGGAAGTATATTGCTGTGGGATTCATTCTTTTTCTCGCTGCCTGTCTGGTGAAGAACATAGATATTCCTGGTAATGTGAAGGGAGAGATTGCTGCCTCTACGGTATGTTTCAGGTTCCTGATGCCTGTAAGTCTGTGGCTCATGGTTCCCGGCAGATACTTAAAAGAGGCAAATGATTGGATGAAGCAGAATTTTTTTCTGTATGCCACACATTTTTCTGTGGTGCGTTTAATCAATAAAACGGGAGCATTGCTGCTCCCGCCGATACCTGCTGTAACCATTGGTCTGTATATCATTATGCCGTTTTTTTGTATTCTTTTCAGCTGTACCACCAGTTTCTTTTTAAGAAAATATTTGTCTCCGGTCTGGTTCCTGTTTAATGGAGGGCGTTGATCATGCTTATTCTAGGTACGGTCAGCGGACCATCTTCCGGAAGCTCCGCATGGTAGAATCAGTCCGGAGATTTTCACCGGAAGTCCAACTTCATCGGATAAAACACTTCCTCCGAATTTCTTTGTGATCTCTGTGGAAATCATATAGGACAGTACAGACGGAGCCAGCCCGGTGGTATAGGAGTTGATAAGGAAGAATAAAGGAGTATCGGACAAAAGCTGGGAGCAGAGCTTTACGAACGGATAGATGGATTCTTCTATCTTCCAGATCTCCCCTTTTGGTCCTCTGCCATAAGACGGAGGATCCATAATAATTGCATCATAATGATTGCCTCTTCTTATTTCCCGTTCAACGAACTTAACACAGTCATCAACAATCCACCTGATGGAAGCGGATTCAAGGCCTGATGAACGGGCATTTTCCTTGGCCCATGAAACCATACCCTTAGAAGCATCCACGTGGGTAACTACAGCACCTGCCTTAGCAGCAGCAAGAGTTGCGCCACCGGTATATGCAAATAAATTCAATACTTTTACAGGCCGTCCTGCACTCTTTATTTTATCACCGAACCAATCCCAGTTGGCAGCCTGTTCCGGAAAAAGTCCTGTATGCTTAAAACTGAAGGGCTTCAGCTGAAATGTCAATTCTTTATAACTGATGGTCCACTGTTCCGGAAGATGAAAGAATTCCCATTCTCCACCGCCCTTTACACTGCGGTGGTAATGACCGTTCATCTTTGTCCAGCCTGGTTCCTTTTTGGGAGTGGACCAGATGACCTGAGGATCCGGACGAACCAGGAGGTAATTCCCCCACCGCTCTAATTTTTCACCCTCTGAACAATCTATCACTTCATAATCTTTCCAGCCGTCTGCAATCCACATACTTGATGCCGCCTTTCTTTCTATATAAATACATTCATCTATCTTCATGATTCTATGATTATACTGGATGGAGCTTTTAGCGTCAAGGTGATTCACACCTTGTCTGATGGTTCTATATATTATAGTATAATGCTAAGCAAAGAGGTGTAAGACTTATGGGCTGTTTCCGGATGGGATTTTCCTTCGGCTGTTTTGGATGCAATTGCTGGTGCAACTGGCGGGGCTGTAACGGCTGCGGCTGGATCTGCAGCAACGGCTGCAACAGGCGGTGCTATAACCGCTCAGGATGCTGCAGAAGGTGCGGATCATGCTGCGGGCGTGGAAATAACTGCAGTAGAAATAACTGCTGCAGATAGACATTTTAAATAGATCAGAAAGACAGGAAATGCCGGTATGGCTGGTTCGAAATCCCATACCGGCATTGCTGTTTTTCTGCCAAAACAGACGTATCTGTAAGAAGGCAATAATTTTGTAATAGAATTGAAAGATTAAAACAGTTGAATAATCTAAGATTAATTGTTAAAATAAATTATAGTAAAAAAGGAAATCCCTGTAAGGAGTGAAGATATGAAAAGAAAAGGTCTCATTGTACTGGCAGCAGCAGCCATGCTGACAGTCGGAGCGGCATCTTTGGACGCCTGGGCGGCCGAGGGGTGGGCGCAGTCAGGAAGCACCTGGGTGTATTATGATTCAAGCGGAGGTAAAGTAAGCAACACCTGGAAAAAGGGTGCAGATAATTTGTGGAGATATTTAGGCAGCAATGGTGAGATGGTTGTCAATACCTGGGTTGAGAACACTTATTATATGGACTCCAACGGAATTCTCGTAACGGATAAATGGATGAAGTTTAAGGATTCCAGCAGCAATGATTATAAGTGGTATTATTTCGGCAGCAGTGGAAAAGCGATTATGGACAACTGGTCTAAGATCGACAATAAATGGTACTACTTTGATTCCAACGGTGAGATGCTGACAGGCTGGATCCTTGACGACTTGTATTATACCGGGGCAGACGGAGTTATGAAGACAGGCTGGCAGAAGCTTTATCCGCCAGACAGCAACGACGAAGGCCGGGTTACACCTGGAGATACAGATGACGGAAAAAACTGGTACTATTTTAATGACAATGGCAAGAAGTATATGCCAAAAGATTTCTCCGGAGATTATGGATCTTACAGAATTGACGGAATTGCATACTGTTTCGATGATAGGGGTGCGCTTCAGACCGGCTGGAAGAAAGTTGGAGTTGACAATGCAGAATATGAGATCCAGAATTACAAATATTATGATGCCAATGGAAAGCTGAGGGAAGGCTGGTTTTCTACAGAGCCGCCTCAGGATATAAGCGGATATGAGGAGAGCGTGGAATGGTTTTATTTTTCCAGTTCAGGAATTCCAAAAGCCGGTCCGAAAGAGGGAGAGGCCAGTACCTCCAATCTGATTAAAATCAAGGACAAAACATATCTGTTTAATGAACTGGGGGTTCCTGTCTATGGACTTCAGAAACTCAAAATCGGAAGCAGTTCTGAGTATACGGCCTTTTATTTTGGAGATAAAAAGACCAGCAGCATGCAGAAGGGAAGAGTCAAGGTAACAGAAGGTGACGGAAATGAATGTACCTATTATTTCAGTGACAGCGGCAGAGGTTATACTGGAGTAAAAGATGGTTATCTTTATTATATGGGAAAGCTTCAGTGCGCAGAGGAAGGTTCCAAGTATGAACCAATCGCCATTCCAACAGGCAGTACCAGAACAACTTATGTTGTGAATACATCAGGTAAGGTTTCCAAGAGTACAACTGCAAAAAGTGCAGATGGTGTAAAATATAAGACAGGCAGCAATGGAACACTTTTAAAAGTGGATGAACAGAACCCCTCTGGGAATGAAGGAAAAGAACCTTCTGAACCAGCATGGAAGTAAATAAAATCTAAAAAGAAGCGCAGAATCTGAAAAAAACAGATTTTGCGTTTTTTAAAAAAAAGTACTTGCATTACCATGGAAAATATGGTATTCTGTTAAGGCTGTGGCATGATAGCTGTGAAACGTGAGGTTGCTGCTGAAAAGCAGGTTTTCCGTGGAGCGAATGTCAAGTTAGGAAACTGGCGACAAGTCACTGTACAATTTAAAATTCTGTTTGTTTCAAACAGAAAGTCAGTGTGGGTCTCGAATGACACACACGGGAACGTGTACAGTCACCGCTTGTCGTACTTCTACTAAGTGCGAAAAGGAGGCGACTTTTTTTATGGCAAGTCAAGTAATGAGAATCACATTAAAGGCGTATGATCATCAGTTAGTTGATCAGTCTGCAGGCAAAATCATCGACACTGTAAAAAAGACAGGATCAAAAGTGAGCGGACCGGTGCCGTTACCAACTAAGAAGGAAGTGGTAACTATCTTAAGAGCGGTTCACAAGTACAAAGATTCCAGAGAGCAGTTCGAGCAGAGAACGCATAAGAGACTCATCGATATCATTACACCAAGCCAAAAAACTGTTGATGCATTATCCAGACTGGAAATGCCGGCAGGGGTGTATATCGATATCAAGATGAAGAA
>JAEWPQ010000056.1 GCA_023460575.1 Bacillota bacterium | reverse complement strand
AATCCATTTTTTCACCTTCTTGTATTGATTATTTTAACTAACACAGTTAACTATATATACTATTAACTATTTTGTCAATACCTGTTGGCGATTTTTATTTTTTATTCATAACATAATTGGTTACGGTCTTAATATCTTTATTGTTTCCAGAATCATTGATCTCCTGGCAAAGTTCATAATCCGTCATAAAGGAACCATCTTCCTGCTGAAAGCAGACATTTGCAATCGGCAAACCGGAAGATCCTTCATACTGTTCTGATACGATTATAATAATATCCTTTAAACCGTCATTATTTAAATCTTTAAATGAAACAGCCTCTACATTTACGTTGTAAGGAAAGGCTGTATTGAACTCATAAAAAATAGCACCATCATCATCTGTCAGATAAAACACTGCAGGTATATGACTGCCAGCGGTCAATTTTCCTGAAACAAACTTCACTTTCCCCCATGAATCCAGATCCACCAGAAAAGACTGATCTTCAATTGGCTCAAATCCTTCTATACGTTTCAGATTATCCGGAGCAAATTCAAAGGTTCCTTCCGGAAGAGTCATGATGTTATCTTCTGACCTCTCAGTAATAACAACTGCAGCTTCAAGAATCCCCTGAGATTTAAATGTAAGCCTGACTGTTCCTTTATTTCCTCTGGAATCATCCACAAGCTCACACTGTGCCGTGTTTCCATCTACTGTTCCCTCAAATCCGGAGCTGTCTATATTATAAGCAGGTCCGTTTCCTACCGCTGAAATATCACCCTTAATTTTACCATCCTTAATGCTGGAAATAACTATGGATAAACCTCCGTTTTCGGGATAATTGGTATCTGTGCTTCTGATCCAGTTCTTTTTTAAGTATCGGCTGTAATCTGTTTTGCTCTCTGTCTCTGCAGCAGCCTGAGAATTACTTTCCTGAGAAGATTGTATTATAACCGTATTTTCCTGTGAAGCGCTGGCAGATGTATTCTCTGTTTCCTGTAAGCGGTCCGAAGAAGCCTCTTTCCCGCAGCCTGCTGCCAGGCAGGATACTGTAATTACCGTAAGTAGAAATTTTTTATTCATGATACCTCCATAATAGTCATACTTCATATTAGCAATGTAATTTCCCCGTTTCAGTCAGATAATCATATACAATAAATGACAGATGCAGACGAAACAGGCAGCTTTTCTATTCCGGATATTCCCTGGAATAATTGGAAGGCAATAAAGATCAGAAACCATATAGAAGAAAAGGTCAAGGCCAGTAACTCTCTGTCAATCTTTATCTCTTTCATTTTCACTCTTATCTCAGTTTTATTCATCAGCATCAGAACCACTGTCCCTGCCAGGAACGCACCTTCTATTCCATAAAGTACAATAGACTGCATGGATTCATTCATGCCGGAAAGCAGACGGGTAAGTAAGTCACCAAATACAAAATTATTAATAATGTGCAGCAAAACAGCCCATTTTATGGAATATTTCATAGCTGTATATCCAAGTACCAGACCAACCAGTCCTGCAAAGATACTCTGAATCAGATTTCCGTGGAATAATCCAAAGATTACAGCGGACATTACGACCGCATAGCGCGCTCCGTATTTTTCGAACCCTCTCATAACAAATCCGCGGAAAATAATTTCTTCTGAAACAGGACCAATAAATGAAGCGTACAATAACATAGATACTGTACTGCTGTTGCTGGAAGCATCTTCAATCTCTCCCATAATGCTATAACCAAATTGGTTGAAACCGAGTTCCATGCCTCCGCCAAGTAAACTGAATGCAGCCTGTGCGGACATAAAAACGGTCAGCAGAATCAGGAATGAACGTACGGTCATATTTTCTCCGGAGTAAAATACAGGCTTTAGACCGTCACTTTTTCGAAAATAAATGAATAAAAATATCAATCCAAGAAATACCGAAATGATACTGGAAGTTCCACTCTTTAATGCCTCATCAAGTAAGGTGTCAATATTAAAATCGGCGTTGCGGGAACATATGATAATCCTGCGGGTGATATCAGCGATTATAGTAACAAACATGATCAGTTCATATATAAGCACACCCCGGACCAGTTTTCCCGTATTCTTTCTGATTTCTTTTTTGTTCCACTGTTTTACGTTTGTTTGGGAATCATAACACATATCTTTTGTCTCCTTTACCATATTTCATAATTCATGATAGCTCCGGATCCTTTTCCATTGTAAATTTTGTTGCGAAATGTTTCTATCGTGTTGTATTGTGCACAAACAAAAGAATCTCCAGGACAAAATACTGCAGATCGCCCTCATTTTCCAAACGATACTCCATGTGTCCCTTATATTTTTCCACAGCCATTCTTATATTTCCAAGTCCAAACCCATGATTGATGCAATCCCCTTTTGTTGTAACAGATAATAATTCCGGGTTTCTGCGCTTTACCGGATTACGGAACATAATCCATTGCATTTCTCCCTGTCTCTTAAAGTGGATTTCCAACACCTTATCTGAAATAAGACTGCCCCTTAATGCCT
Source organism: Bacillota bacterium (assembly GCA_023460575.1). Taxonomy (GTDB): domain Bacteria; phylum Bacillota; class Clostridia; order Lachnospirales; family Lachnospiraceae; genus Lacrimispora. The sequence continues at coordinate 69,722 of JAEWPQ010000056.1, read as the reverse complement.
CAATCCCATTGTCTGCCGCATTGGAAAATATGGTGCAGAGATCAATGGGGTCCACAGCCAGATACCCCAGTTTTCCATCTATTGATATGGATATCTGATCCCTCACCGCGTTGGACAGCTTTTCATTTATGATAGCATCCACAATATCATTACCGGTATAAAGTTCTTTGTTTATGTTCTGTATCTGTGTATTTAGCTCCATCAGATAATTACCGGTTTCCTCATACCTGCCCTGCAGGATCAGATTGTGAAGGCAGCTGATATGATTTTTCATATCATGATACACTCTTCTTGTTTCCCTCTGGGTCTCCTGATATGTTTTAAAATGCTCCAGCTGCACTTTTAAATAATGCTCATTTAAAACAGCCGCCTGCTGAAAATAAACTTTTCCATTTCCCTGTATCACCATTGCAATGATTGATGCTTCTAAAAATGCAATGATGAAAATACCGGAGCCTGCAAAGCACCTGGCATAAAAGGATGTAATTTTAAAATCATCCACACATATCAGAAGCAGGGTAAAAATGAAAAGGAAAAAACCAGTCATGTTAATAAGAGATCTTTCCCAGTTTAAAAGAGTTCTGTTCATGATCAGTTCATCAAGATGTTTTTTCACTTTCCAGAAAAACAAACAAAATCCAATCCAGAATATCACATCATAAACCCACATCCATGCAGTTGACTGGTCAATTATGGAACTCATAGATTCAGAAAAAAGAAACAGAAGAGAGACAGGAATGATTACAAAAGAAAATATCATTCCTGCTATGGGTATTACGATAAACAGACCCCTGATTTTTTTAGACCTTCTTGTAAGAAAAACCAGTCCACTAAAAAACGCAAAAGACAGCGCAATCTGAACCAGACCCTCTTTATCATAAAAGCAAAGTAAAATTTCAAATAAAATGAAGAGTACCAGATAGACACACCATGAACGCAAATGCTTAAAAAATAGTTCGAAATAAATATATTTTCCGATTAATATCATTAACAGCAATAGTTCTGTGCATCCCATTATCATATATACTTTTTCAAACATAACTCACCTGTCTTATCCTGATATCCGTAAATAATTTAATACCGATGCTTTCAATTCCTCCCGTCTTCCTCTGCTGACAGGTATTTCATGACTGTTTTTCATGGTAATTTTCTTACCGTCAAAACAACTTACATAACCCAGATTGATCAGATAGCTTCTATGAGGTCTAAAAAATAAATTCTTTGGCATCTGAATCTCCATATCACTTAGTTTTTTACGGATCAGATACCTTGCCCGATCCGTAAAAACATGTATATATACATTCTCACTTTGCACATACTGAATATCTGTCCAGCTGACCAGAATGGTATTTTCCCCGTCCTGCAGAGAGATTCTGCCGTTTTTTACCCATAATCTGTTATAATCATTCAGTGCTTTTACCAGTTTCTCCAACTGCAGCGGCTTTTCCAGGAATCGGAATGCATCTACTTCATACCCCTCCATGGCCAACTCCCTGTGACTGGTTAAGAAAATCACCGGAACAGACTGATTTATATCCCGGATCAGCCTCGCAGCCTCTATTCCATTAATACCCGGCATTTCAATGTCCATAAAAATCAGCTGATATTCATATGGATGTTCTCTGAACTTTTCCAAAAAACTGATTCCGGAAGAAAATACTTCTATTTCAACCTCTAACATACCATAGTACGATTCCAGCTTCTCCCGTAAAAACGACTGAAAATGTACCTCATCATCACAAATCGCTGCTTTCACCTTATCACCTTACTCTTCCGGCTCTTTCTTTCTCAATATAAGCGTATTATAATACCAGTTTCCGGTCCCGTAAATAAAAAACAAAATACTTAAGAAATAAGACATTAAAACAGGGCACCCTGACTGACCGTCAAAGCACCCTGCCTCATTCATTTAATTACGCTTTATCAGCTTAAACCTGTTACAAAGGTTGTGACACTTCTGGCCGGAAGCTGGGCAGTGAAGGAGTTTCCGGATACACGGTAACCGGACCCTGTTGCAAGGTTTCTGCTTCCGTCTGTGATCCAGGAAGATACTGAGCCTCCCGTTCCATTCTGGAATGTAAATTTCTGACTGACAGCGGCTGCATTCTTATTGATTGCTACAATCACTGCCTTATTATCTCCTTTGTAAGCAGAGACGTAAACACCATTTGCCGGATTCCGGGCAGCATCCACTCTTACATATCCCGGTCTTACAAATTTGGAGAAATGAGCCATGTTATAGCCACGTTTACTGATCGTTCCATCCTCCTTCATCGGACCGTACTGCCTGCGGATATACCACCATACGTAAGTCTGGAAATCGCCTAATACCATGGCATTGTGAATATGATAGGATACCTCAAGTGCCTCCGGCCATAAATCTGCAGAATTATTATTGCTGTTAGGATAATATACCTCAGTCATCCAAAGCTCCTTATTCGCTCCCTTCTGTTTGAAAAGAGGATAAGAAAAGCCGCTTTCCGGTGTTCCGTAAAGATGCGCTCCCAGGATATCCATGTTTGCAAGTGCCTTTGAATCATTTAATATAGGATCTGACATATTTTTCATATAAGAAAATGACTCCGGCGCAATGACTCTGCAATTAATGGACCCAGCATGATTTTTCATGAAGTTCAGCATTTCAGACGGAGTCCACCAGGTCCAGGTATGTGCATAATCCGGCTCATTCTGAACGGATATGGCATACAGCTCCACCCCATTATTCTTCATAAAAGAAACGAAATCATTGAGATGCTGTGCATAAGCAGCGTACTTATCATATCTCAGCCTCTTCTGCCCTGCTACACCATCACGGGTAAAGGTCTCTACCATATTGCTGGGCGGATTCCATGGAGAGGCAAACAGTATGGCTCCTTTTTCCTTTGCCTTCTTTGCAGTAGCCAGTTCCCTGCTCCAGTTGTTTCTATTTTCGTCAATGTAAATTCTTAAAACAGTAAATCCCAGCTGGTTATTTCCGTTTCCGAAAGCAGTTTCTCTCTGGGCTGCCGTTAAATCACCGATCCAGGCAGGATGATTGATTCCGCCAAAGCCCCGGATCAGCTGCTTTTGTGCTGCCAGATTAATGGCTGCATCGCCGCCTGACGCAGATACCGCCATGCTTGTTTCCAGCATGTCTTCTTTCACTAAAGCGTCCGCCATACCTACTGTTTTTCTTTTTGAGGAGGTAAAATGGAACCAGCTGACATCTACGTATCCGCCGTTAGAGGCTGTATTAAAGTTATAAATGCCGAACTTATCTCCCTGGAAGAAACCCAGATCAAAAGGCATATTAAGCTGTCCGCCAAGCTGGGTATAGGTAATATTATCTGTGCTGTAGGAAAAGACTGCCTTATCAGTAAGAAGGTTTGCATCGGCCCGTAAATAAATAATATTACTGCGGAGTACAGGACCATTAGTAATAACCCCCTTAGCATCTTCTTTGGCATTAATATTAGCTACAATCTTTTTCACTCCTGCAGATTTAACCACACCAATGGAACCGTAAGGTATATTTAACAGGCACAATCCAGCCTGATCCCCATCGGCCATATTGGCAGTATCCAGCTCAATGGTTCCCTGGCAGTCAGGCCCCTGAACTCTCTGGGTAAGGGTATTGGATGCCCGCCATAGGTTATTGGCCTGTTTTGCCCGAAGGCGTAAATATCCGGGGCGTTCGCTAAGTGACCATTTGCTGTTGTCCGGATAATGATTCCACTGCCACTGCACACCCAGAACAGTGGAGTTAAAATCATCGCTGTCAGGAATCGTACGCACCGGATAAGAAGCTCCCACATCTGGTTTTCTGTATGTAATGGGAACACTGCCCATAGGGTAGCTCTTACCAGCAATTGTTACATTTTTAATCGTGGACGGATCGCCAATAACCGGCCAGTCATTCTGCCACTGCATTGGTACCAGAATGTCACGGCGTCCCAGCCCGTTTCCATCCTGAAATACATAGAACCACCACTCCCCCGTTGGGGTGTCAATGGGGCCACCCTGATGAATCTGGCTTCCGCCCGGTATTCTCGGTCCGTTCAAAAGAATTCTCATTTCATACGGCCCGTAAATATTTTTAGACCTAAGGCAATAGGTAAAGGATTCCGGCGGTGTGGAGTTTCGGAAAATATAATAATACCCGTTCTTTTTTATAACATGGGTTCCTTCCACAAGATACTTACCAGTGGCTCCTTCAATACGGGTGGATACTCTGCTGTTTACCACAGATTTATAATCTCCGCTGAGCTTACTGATTTTCACATCATTTGCTTCTGAAATGATATATCCGGTTCCATCATCATCAAGAAACAGCGCAGGGTCATGAAATCCCTGATTAAATACTGTTTTCGTATAAGGCCCTGCCGGATTGGTGGCGGTGCACAGTATAAATCTGCCCTGCGCCTGATAAATTCCCACATAATAAATACCATTTCGGTAAGCAATAGTAGGTGCCCAGCATCCATGTCCATAATCCTCAAAGCTGTTTGTCAGCGTATAGGATTTTCCCGTTCCATTTAAATCTGCCGTGACATATCCGATTATCTCCCAGTTTACCAGATCCCTTGAGTGCATAACCGGTATGGATGGAAATGATACAAACGTGGAGCTGACCATATAAAAATCTTTTCCAACCCGGATAGCTGCAATATCAGGATAATCGGCATTTAAAATCGGATTGGTATAGGTACCGTTTCCATTATCAGACTGCCAGGCTGATCTTACTTCTTCATTCATTAAATTGTCCATTATAAATCCCCTTTTTACAATATTCTGGTCAGTTTATGAAAACTGCCAATAGTCAAAATTAAATAAGTTTCCGCTACCATTTCCGATAAATATAAAGAACAGCTTATGTACACCTTTTGCTCCATTAATGGATGTTTCTACTTCTCTCCAGTTCTGCATTCCTCCGGTATTGGGTACGTTAAGAGTTCCCACCAGCGTTCCGCTTTCATTGTCAAGCCGCACTTCAATTCTGCCCCCTGAAGCTGAAGCAACGTTGGCCTTAAAGCGTTTGGCACCTGTTGAACCAAAATCCGCATTTCCTACAGCAATCCAGTCTCCGTTCTGAATTCCTGTTACATTCTGGTTATATACCGGGCCTCCGTAAGCATTGCTCTTCTCTGTTAAGATTCTGCCGTTCCAGCCTATAGTTTCCGCCTCAACCCGCTTATAAGGATTTAGATTGGAAAGCTGGCCTACCCCTGCATAGTTTGCCGCAACCTCACGAATGCTTCCATCGCTGTTGTGGAATAACTGGTTAATGTGAGGAGAACGGTAACCTTTACCGGAACCATACAAAGCAAGGCTCACGGTCTGTGTATGATAAACCACATACCACTGATTCTTAAACTGGAAAACACAATGATGGTTATTGCCTCCGCCTCCGAAAAAGCTGCCCGGATTCTTTAAGAAATGACCTTTGTAGGTAAATGGTCCCATAGGACTTGTGCTGGTCATATATCCGATTTCTCCCGCAGGGACACTTCCTGGATGAGAGCCGGAAAAATTAATACAGTACGAATAGTAATAAACTCCGTTATATTTATGGATTCCTGAATCTTCAAACATAAAGGGGGCGTCAATGGTAGAAGCGCTTCCCACAATACTGATCATATCCTGACCAAGCCGAAGCACTCTGGCTGTCTTTGGATTTGCTTTTTGTGACTGTGACGGGTTCTGACCTCCCGGAATTCCGCCCCCACAGTATAAATAACCGGTTCCATCGCTGTCAACAAATACAGCAGGGTCAAAGAGCCATACCACACCGGCAACACCAGGCGTACTGCCTGTTACAAGTGCTCTGCCCAGGGGATCACTCCACGGACCGATTGGGCTGTCAGCCGTCAACACGCCGATACCGTTCCCGCCATTGGCAAAATAAAGAAAAAATTTGTCCTTACCATTGATATTTTTTACTGCAGCCGCTGGTGCCCAGGAGCCGCCTGCCCATTTTGCAATTCCCTGTCCTGCGTTAGCTCCGTTTGCACCTGCAACCGGAATAGCACCATGATCGGTCCAGTTTACCATATCTTCTGAAGATATAACAAAGACACTCTTTAAATTATTAAAACCATTTTCTTTGATTGAGCCATCTGCGTTGTACTCGTAATTATCGCTGGACATATAGATGTATACTCTTCCGTTGTAAGTCAGAGCAAACGGATCTGCTCCTAAGTGGTGATCGATCAGAGGGTTGGAATTACCTACTGATTTTGCAATTGTTTTATTCATTTTTATTACCTCCTGGTATTTTCTAATTTCAGATGGCTCCCCTTAGCCGGCATAGACGGAGAAGCAATTGATCTGCAAATCTACCTGATAAAAAGAATGGGAGGGGGAATTTGTAAACCAAAAAAATATTTTCTTTATCAACTATCATTTAATAAACGTTTCAAGTTTACAAATATGCCTTGATTTTTCTTTTTTATCATTGAATTTGCAAATTCAACAAAAAAATAAAAAGGAGATAATATTATGGCAGATTATGATAACTCTAAATACACATACGCTCAGGTACTTGCAGGTACCGGATATTATATGAAAGATGACAAGCTTCGTTACAGTGCGGGAGTAAAGACCATGCAGGGAAAATTAAATACAGCAGGACACAACTGCGGTACTCCTGATGGTAAATTTGGAAATAATACCGATACTGCAGTAAGAGATTTTCAGAGATCCAAAAGTCTTACCATAGACGGCAAGGCTGGGAAAGCCACACTTACTGCTCTTGATAAGGCAGGCTCTGGCGACAGCGCCAGTACTGCTGCAAAAAACTTAAAAAAGAAATTTGGATCAATAATCGCTAACGCAGCCGATTACGCAAATGCCTGACCCCATTAATTTATAAACAAGCGCCCCAAGTGTCCTTGAACACCCGGGGCGCTTGTTTATAAAATGCCAGAAAACAATCAGCAGCTATTTATTTTTCAGATACTCATAAATGTGATCCATACTCATATCTTTTTCCTCAATTTGATCGTTTACATCATCTGTCATGTCCTTTGCCAGAATAAAGTCCTTTTTATCTGCCATGAATATCCTGGCTTTAGGGCGGGGTTCCATCCCCTGGGGACCGGCACCGGTAATGTAGTTGATAATAACGATTACATCCATTAATTTATCACCATTTACATCCCGAAACGCCACAGATTCCACGCTGTCAAAGAGTCCGGCATATTGATCCGTTTTATTATTTTCTCCATAATACGGGAATGAGTAAACCACCTTATTATCTTTTATCAGATAAAATGATACGTCTTCAAAATCTGAACCAGCCCCGGGGCCATAGGATACAAACCTCACATCTCCCCAGTCATTCAGCTCAGCCTGAAAGGACTGATCCTGTATGATTCGGTTTTCGTCCAGAGATATATTTAGACCGGAAGATCCCCCGGTCTCGGATGAAACGGGTTCTGTCTCTCCGCTTTTTGAGTCACTTACTGCTTCATTATTAATTTCGATCCCGCCGGAGCCTTCTGTCTCCTGAGGGGTATTCTCAGCCTTTTGTTTCTGGCAGCCCGCAGTAAAACATAATGTCAATATTGCTGCTGTAAATAAAATCACCTTTCTTTTCATGCTCTGTCCCCTTATCCTGTTTCTAATTTAATCTCATACTTTATTAAATATACAACTTATTATATATTTGACCGAAGAACTTATCAAGTCTCTATATTGCTGTTTATCATAAATGATAATGATAGGACTGGTCCACAAGATTTACCTTTTTTAACAGTACTTCATCCCTTAACAGCTCTTCTGTCATCATATCCGCAACAATTGTATGGGTTTCATCAAACAGAATGGACCTTTTCGATATTTCCTGTACAAGCTCCAGATTATGAGTGGAGGTAATCAAAGTCTTCCCTGCTTTGTTCAGTTTATTTAAAAAATCCACCAGCCATCTTTGTGTCTTGGGATCAAGTCCGTTCATTGGTTCATCAAGCACCAAAACCTGGGGATTTAAAGACATCACACATGCGATCGCAACTTTGCGTTTTTCACCACCGCTTAAATGATATGGAATTCTGTCACTTAATTCCTGTATACCCAGCATGGCAAGACAGTCATTTACACGGCTCTCCACTTCTGATTCCGTATACCCCATCTGCCTTGGGCCGAAAGCCACTTCATCATAGACACTGGAACAAAACAGCTGTGTATCGGAATTCTGAAATATGAATCCAATTCTCTGATGGAGGAGTTTGGAAAATTTTGCATCCTGCAGTTTTTTATGGGTAATTTCTTCTCCTTGAAACCGGTAGCTCCCCCTGTCCGGTGAAATAATTCCATTCAAAAGCTTTAACAGAGTTGACTTACCACATCCATTCGCCCCCATTAATGCGATTGCCTCACCTGCTTTAATGGTAAGATTAATGTGATTTAATGCAATCATATCCGAATAAGAAAAGCAGATATCATTTAGTTCAATCATCTTACATCCTTCCAAAGTAAATAAACAGAATTAAAAAGCCAATATTAATCCCAATATAAAGATAATCCGGCCATCTTAACCCTGATTTATTATTAATGTGATACTCTCCTGTAAATCCTCTGCATTCCATGGCATGATACATTTCTTCAGCCAGCTCTTTTGATTGAAGAAACACAGATCCTGCAATACCTGCCAATGACGAATACTTACTGCGGTTTTTCCCGACAGACCGAAGCTTTAATGCGTAAAACATATTTAACGACAATTCACCCAGCAAATAAATATATTTTATCGTGATATCCAGAATTAAGATAAAAATATCAGGTATATAAAATTTTTTCAGTGCTTCCGTAAGCGCACTCCATTTTGCAGAATGGGAAAGCAGGCCCATTGCAGTGATTGTAGCAAATACCTTCGTGGTAATCATAATGCTGCTATAAGTATTACCTGTAATAAATGCCGGTAGCATAACCACAGCAGTGCACAGGGTAACACCTGTACTCATCTTTAAAATTCTTACCATCCGTTCTGAATCTGTCATACTTAAAACCGCCAGCAGCCAGACATTTATAATGATAACAAATATAAAGCTTCTTGTAAGTGAAACCAGTATAATAAGAAGAAATGTACCCAAAACATGAAGGGGTACATGAATTCGTGATCTGTTTAATCTTTGTGAATCCTGCTTCTTTATTCTTGAAATTACCCTAAATACAGACAGGATACTTTTGTTGACAAAAGTATCCTTATCGGTTAACGGTATATAATTTTCATTTATTAAAAGCCATTCCGGCAGATCAACCGGTTTATTTTCTGCATTATCCAATGTTGTTTCCAGCCTTGTCTTTTTTCAGATTGCTGAGTATCTTAAAAAAAATAATCATGATTGCCACACCTGCAACTGCTGATAATAAATATCCTGCTACTTCTGGCAGGCCGCTCACTGCATAATCGGGCATAACAGCACTAAAATTAAAACCTTCTTTCATACCGTGAGGAACAAATCCCAGTGCATACCCCCCAGATACTACCCCCTTAATTTCATCTGATCCCCACTCTCCCCACGCGGTTCCTGTTGCCAGAAGACCAAGGGGAGTAAAGCAGATAAGCCCGGCTACCAGGCCGTATACGGCTTTTATTTTTTCACTTCCGCCCTTATAAAATGTACCAGGCGATACTTCTTTTATGTAAACAACTATTGCAGCCGTAAATACTGCTTCCACGATTCCTGCAACCAGCAGATGGGGAATCAGCATAGCAGGTATGGAGACAGAAAGGGGGTAAGGACAATAAAGTGCCTGCCCTGCACCATCTTTAAATAAGAGCGGCTGAATTCCAAATTCTATGGCAGCACAGAGTGCAGCTATATTTATCCCGGCATAGGAGCCCAAAATGATGCCCAGGTATTCTCCTTTTTCCGACCTTACATGATCTTTAATCAGCTTATAAATAGAATAACCAAAAAACGGCAGAACAAATGCCATATTAAAACAATTCGCCCCGAAAGCAAGAACACCGCCATCGCCAAATAACAATGCTTGAATAAAAAGTGCAACCGTAACGCTGATACAGGCAGCATAAGGTCCCATTAAAATTGCCAGAAGCGTTCCGCCTACAGCATGGCCTGTGGTTCCTCCTGGAAGCGGTACATTAAACATCATAAGAAGAAATGAAAACGCTGCTCCCACACCAAGCAGGGGTATCTTTGCTTTTGGAATCTCTTCCTTCACCTTTCTGATTGCCTTTGTCCAAACTGGAACCATGGCAGCCCCCATAGCGGCACAGGTTGACGGGCTTAAATAATTGTCTGGAATATGCATGTTCTTACCAACCTTTCATAATTTTACTTTCTGCTAAGTACAATTATAAAGCGTTATTAGATCTCAACAAGCCCCGGTGGAGGATATAATTTTATATTTTTATGTTAACTTGTGACCCTGCTTTCATAAATTCTATCTGCAATAAAATTTTTAAAATCCATTTTGTCTCCAATTACAAAACTGTCTTGGGGAATCCGGAAAAGAAAATCCGAATTGTGCCATAGATAAAAGTATTCATTGTCTTCTGTGATTCTTTTAATGTAAGAATATTCGTAAACACTTTCTGTATTTCCTTCTTGTACTTTCATTACATCAGTAAAAGTTGTGGATCTGATCCATTCAGCCGAATCCAGCGACTTTCGCATACAATTATAAAACTTTGTATTTACTCTGTTAGCCTGATAAAAGAACTTATAAATAAAACCTGCACCAAGACCAAGGAACATACAAGATCCCATCCATTCTTTCAATAAAACAAATATCAATGCACATAGTAATGATATAAAAAAAAACAAAACATTTCTGTTTTTCCATGCCCGAGACTTTCTTTTTGCTTCCTCACCAACAGGATTGTTACAAAAATGTAAATACCTTTCCAACGTCATAATAAATTCACTCTTAAATATAGTCTCCAACTTATCCCCCTGCTTCCAATTCCTAATGAAATTAAAATCTGTCATAATGCAGCTTTTCACCCTTGAGCATATCTTCCTCATACGGTTTCTTCTCTTCAGCAGGATAACCAATGGCAATCAAGCATTCAACACAGTACTGTCCAGGTATTCCCAGAACTTCTCTGATATAATCTCCAGCTGTTTCCTGCTCTTTATGAAATCGTTCCCTGACCTGAATCCAACATGAGCCAAGGCCAAGATCCTGAGCTGTTAACTGAATTATTGTTGCAGCTATTGACGCATCTTCAATCCAGACGTCGCTTAATGTATAATCGGCGATTACCGCAACTGCAAGAGGCGCACCTGCCAAAAAAACCGAACCAGGATCTCTGCTTTGTGAAAGCTGGTTAATTATTTCTTTATTGGTGACAGCTACAAACTCCCAGGGTCTTATGGAACGGGATGATGGAGAGAGCAGCGCACTTTTTAGAATGGTATCAATCTTTTCCTGTTCAATCTCTTTGTTTTGAAACTTCCTGATGCTTCTTCTGAATTTCAAAATATCCAATAACATAATTTTACCTCCCATTTAGACATTGATATTTACATTATATAACGAAATAGAATAAAAACAATCATTTGCCATTATGATTTGCATTTGATATCATGTAAGCAGAAACATTTATTAAAAGGATATTTAAAGAAGGTGGAATAAAAATGGATAATCAGGAACAGAAACATCAGCGTCGTCCCAGATACAAAGGAACTCACCCAAAAACATTTAAAGATAAATATAAAGAACTGAATCCGGAACTATATTCTGATACTGTGACAAAAGTGATTCAAAAGGGCAATACTCCTGCCGGAATGCATCGCTCCATTTGTGTAAAAGAAATTCTGGAAATATTACAGATACAACCAGGACAATCCGGTTTAGATGCGACATTAGGCTACGGCGGCCATACTTTAGAGATGCTTAAATGTCTCAATTCAAAAGGGCACTTATATGCAACAGATGTAGATCCTATCGAGCTGCCCAGGACACGGGAGCGTTTAGAACACCTTGGCTATGGTCCTGAGATCCTGACAATCAGGCAAACTAATTTTTCCAATATTAATGAGATTATCCCTGAATCAGGTCCCCTTGATTTTATTCTGGCAGATTTAGGTGTTTCCTCCATGCAGATAGACAATCCGGAAAGAGGCTTTTCGTTTAAGACTGAGGGGCCGCTTGATTTACGTCTGAATCCGTCAAAAGGTATCTCTGCGGCAGAACGTTTAAAAACCATTTCTCAAAATGAATTATGCGGAATGCTCCTGGAAAATGCGGACGAGCCTTATTCCGAAGAAATCGCACGCGGGGTAGTTTCAGCAATAAAAAAAGGCGAAGAAATCACAACAACAAGCCAGTTCCGGCAGATCATCAAAGATACTCTGAAATTTATTCCGGAAAAAGACAGAGAGAACGAAATCAAGAAATCATGCCAGCGATGCTTTCAGGCACTTCGAATCGATGTAAATAATGAGTTTGAAGTATTATATGACTTTCTGGAAAAGCTTCCTGCTGCTCTGGCTGAAGGGGGACGTGTGGCCATTCTTACATTTCATTCCGGAGAAGACCGTCTGGTAAAAAAATCATTTAAACAGCTCTATCGCAGCGGTGTTTATAAAGATATTGCACCCGATGCAATCAGACCTTCCGCAGAAGAATGCAATTCCAACGGGCGTGCCAGATGCGCAAAATTACGCTGGGCCATTAAATCATAGTTTAATTAATGAGAAAAAAGCTGCCGCAATAGGGTATTTCCCGCTTGCGGCAGCTTAAAACCATCCAAAACATATAAAATATAAATTAATCAATCATGAAACTGGCTACTCCGATATTATTTAATGTAATGATTGGCTTGCACCAGAATGTATTCCAGCAGTTTTCAGATAATCTGACTTTTAGGATATAACACCCTTCATAAGGAACTGCAAATTCAAAGCAGCCGCAACCGCAGATCCTGGTACAAAACAGCAAAGTATCAACATCATTACATCTTTTATATAATTTTACTTCCCAATCATGAAAATCACCGCAGCGGCAGCCCCAGATGCATCCAGAGATAATACCTGGTTTAATAAGACATTCCTGGCAAACGGGACATGGCTCTGGCTTCGGACATTTGGGACAAACAGGGCAGGGCTCTGGTTTTGGACATTTGGGACAAACAGGGCAGGGCTCTGGTTTTGGGCATACCGGGCATAACGGGCATGTAGGACAAGGCTCTGGTTTCGGGCATACCGGACATATTGGACATGGTTCTGGTTTCGGGCACGCCGGACACGGCTGTGGTTTCGGACACACCGGGCACGCTGGACACGGCTCTGGTTTCGGACACACCGGACAGGTCGGACACGGCTCTGGTTTCGGACACACCGGACAGGTCGGACACGCTGGACACGGTTCTGGTTCGGGACAAGGCGGCGGTGCCGGACAAGCGGGACACGGTTCTGGCTCGGGACAAGGCGGCGGTGCCGGACAAGCGGGACAAGGCAGCGGTGTTGGGCAGGGTGCTGGCGGCGGGCAGGGTACCGGTGCAGGACAGGGTACCGGTGCAGGACATTCCGGGCACACGACCGGCTGTTCTTCCTCTGCCGGTAACTCCCCAGATACTTCTGGTGCAACAGCCTGACACATTACGCCTCCAGCAAAGGGGTAATAATGAAATTCAAAGCCGCTGGCAGCATCTACAGCAAATGATCCCAACGCAGCGTTACCGCTTACATGACCGCCTGTTGGGTGTGCATGAAACATTGCCTGGGGCGCCAGTATACTTCCCCATATATCAGAAGATTTTTCCATATAAATATTAGATGCGTCCTCAAACACATACAAAGTCCGATTGGCTTTACTATTTTCCCCATAAAGACCATATTGCAGGTGAGCATTGGGCCCCGTTTTCAGCCTCACAATAACCTTACTTCCCTGGGGAACTTCTGCGCGAATTCCTTTATTGATCAGACCGTTTGGTCTCACGTCAATTAGGAATACATTCTGTACAGGATGATTACCCCTTAATATCCATTCGTAATTATTGTCTATTACACTTCCATTAGGGGTTAAATCTTCAATACAATTTTTATAGTATCCCATGCTTTCCTTTGCATCACGAAAGAATTTTGGAACATCTGCATGTATCCTGGCTGCAGGTATATATCTTGGAACATCATAGCTGGAAATTAAGTAGTGATTACCTTTGTCTGATGGTGTCCAATACTGACTTCCGCCTTTGGCCTGATATAGAGTTTTAAGTTCTTCTGCCTGACCCGTCTTTCCACTTTTCCCAATTAAGTAGGTACTTCCCTCACCAGCACGGAATCCGCCGCCCACAACCGTATGACCGACAATAACCAGTGGTCCGCTCATCGCAACATTGCCGCCAACCAGAAATCGAACTAAATCCGGTGAGTAATTAGCATCTCTGGTGCCTTTGTCTCTGGCAAAACCGGCGCCAAATCCCCTTGGGCTGTAAAAGCTTCCTCCTATTGCCACAGGTCCTTCAACATCCACTATGTTATTTGCATCGTTAAATACAATAACATTTAATTTGGAGGCTGGACCAAAGGGCTGACCTTCTATATCATACCAGTTTATATTATCATAGGGTAATCCAGCACTCGCCATTGTTGCGCTACTATAACTACTACCATCCATATAAACTCCTGTAAACTGCTCCGATTTCATTTTTATTCTCAGTTCATTTTATTCTTATGGAAATGGTTCTGTGCGTTTTTTTAGAGATTTAATCAATTTTAATGATGACAAACGTTACCGGCAGTATCTTGCCTTTCTGGTTAAAGATATTATGAAAGAGGTATCAAGACTTTTTCATCCCGATACCTCTGTTTTTATCTGCTGCTTTTTCTTTTTGTAGAAAAATTACTATAGCTCTTTTTCTCTTTTAATGTCCCATCAGCTGTCATCCGGTATTTTTTCTTTATAGCTGAAGCCTTTTTGGCGGTTACCGGTTGTAATGGCTCTCTCTTTGAAGATGCATTGGATTTCGTTTTCTCTGTTCGTCCTCTGTCTCTTTTGGGCTGTGTGGTTTTTACCGCCGGGAAGTTATTTTTTAATGGATACGGATGTTCTTTTACCTCTGTTAGTTTCTTACCAATTAATCTTTCAATGTCTTTAAGCTGCTCTTTTTCATCAAAATCACAAAAGGATATTGCCGTCCCGCCAAGCCCTGCCCTGCCTGTACGTCCAATCCGGTGTACGTATGTCTCCGGTGTATCCGGCAAATCAAAGTTTATGACATGGGTTAATTCATCGATGTCGATTCCTCTGGCTGCAATATCTGTAGCAAGTAATATCCGCAGTGTTTTATCT
Organism: Bacillota bacterium; assembly: GCA_023460575.1. GTDB lineage: Bacteria > Bacillota > Clostridia > Lachnospirales > Lachnospiraceae > Lacrimispora. The sequence continues at coordinate 54,479 of JAEWPQ010000056.1, read as the reverse complement.
TTAAAACTGCTTAATGCACGCTGACGGGCCCCCTGAGATTTATCACCGTGAATTGCCTGCGCAGTTACGTTACTCTTTGCCAACTGCTTTATCAGACGGTCCGCCCCATGCTTGGTACGTATGAACACCAGCACGGATTCGATATTTTTATCTTCCAGGATGTGCAAAAGCAAATCCTTTTTATTGCATTTATCCGTATAATACAGATACTGGTCAATGGTATCCACAGTTGACGACACCGGAGTAATTTCTATTTTCGAAGGATTTTTAAGAATTGTATCGGCCAGTCTGGCGATATCCGGAGGCATTGTAGCCGAGAAAAATAAAGTCTGCTTTTTAAGAGGTGCTTTCGCAATAATCTTTTTAACATCATTTATAAATCCCATATCCAGCATACGGTCTGCTTCGTCCAGGATGAGTATTTTTAAGTGATCAATACTTATAAGCTTCTGATCCATAAGTGCCAGCAGCCTACCCGGTGTTGCTACCAGGATATCCACCCCGCGTTTTAATTCTTCCTCCTGTGGTTTTTGAGATACTCCACCAAAGACCACACAGCTTTTTAAACGGGTGAATTGACCATAAGTATTAAAGCTTTCGTATATCTGCAGAGCCAGCTCTCTGGTTGGTGTTATGACAAGGGCTCTTATATTCTGTTTTGCTGTACGAGGTGCCTTTTCACTGCTTAGAAGCTGAAGGGTCGGTATTGCAAATGCAGCCGTCTTTCCCGTCCCTGTCTGCGCACAGCCTAATAAATCCCTGCCTTCCAATATAACGGGTATTGCTTTTTCCTGTATCGGTGTAGGTATTTCATAACTTTCTTTTTCCAATGCCTTAATAATATCAGGCATAATATTTAAATCTTTAAATTGCATGAATTCTCCTTTAAAATCTTTATTGTGTAACTTCCCCCCATTTACTGTGAGATTTTATGGGTTCTTGTAAATTCAATTCCGATATTCTTATTTCTCTTTTCCACTTTACCAGAACCAATCTTCTTTTCAGCCTGTAAAAAAGAACCCTTTGCCTTCTTCTCTTCCAGGAATTTTTTCATTTTTTCTATATCGTTCTTTGACATCTTATATTCCTCCAATCACTTATTATTCTATATATATTGTCTTCCAAAGATAAAGGCTCTATTCTTCAAGAATAGAGCCTCTAAAAACGTCCGAAAATAGTTACCTATCTATGGTGCCAGTATACAGAAATTCCGGCTGTTTGTCAAGAACTTGAGGAAATCCGCATACAGGATATTGGTTTCATATAAATCACATTCTAAGCTGAAGGGCAAACAATAAAGTAATATTACAAACCCCCTAAGCATATAATTGAATATCCATGCCACAGGATTATCGACTAATAATAACCTCTATATGAAACATAAAATCATCCATTTCTTAACCTGGTAAATTACAAATATAGGAGATGTTGTAGAAATGAACCAGATAGTAAATGAGAATTATAAAATTTATTTAATAACCATGGATAAAAGTAATCAATTTTGGATGGTTATGGATAATGGTGCCAGAGAAATGGCTTCTATGTTAGGTGTTACATATATATGGAACGCCCCCTTAACGAGAAATGTAAATAGACAAATTCAAATATTTCATAATGCCGTAGTAGCGGGAGCAGATGCAATCATGTTAGCGGCGAGTGATCCTATAAAGATTTCAGGAGCAGTTGAAGAAGCGAAAGTGAAGGGTGTAAAAATCATTTATGTTGATGCACCAGCGTTTGAAGAAGCTGTCATAACCTTAGCTACAGATAATTATACAGCTGGTAAGATAGCTGGAGAAAATATGTTTTACGAATTAGAGGCGATTGGGGTCACATATGGTTCAATAGGAATCATTGGGGTAACTCCTGAAAACAGAACGACTGTAAATCGGGAAATGGGGTTTCGAGATTATTTTAAATCGTTTGACAGATATCAAATATTAGAAACAATATATACGAATGGTGACCCGGAATTAGCAAAACAAGCAACAGAAAAATATATAGGAGACAATCCCAATCTTGTTGGTATTTTTTCAACGAATGAAGGAGCTACGTTAGGGATGGGGTACGCTTTAAGAGAAAATGATATAAATATTATCGGTATTGGATTTGATATTACAGAGATAATTCAGGAAATGATAAAAGATAATACAATAAAGGCTGTAATGGTACAAAACCCATTTACAATGGGCTATCTGGGTATGGCTCAGTCAATTGCTGCATTAAGAGGATTTGATACAGGTCCACAATTTATTAATACTGGAGTAAGTGTAGTTAATATATATACGTCAAGCTAATCTTATCATAATTAACTATATTAAACTTGGTACTCAGCCAGTTAATACTGCTTTATCCAAAACGATTGAATTTATAAAGAAAAAACGGCCAGACAGTTTGTCACAACTGTCCGGCCGGTCCATTTATTTCTTTGTTTATAATATACCCCATTTTATTTGAAGATGCACATCTATTATTTATTCTTCCATGACCCCATCATCATTTACTTTATAACCGTCAATGGTGGTATTTACTGCCATTAAACCGTCTGAGTAGAAATAATACCATTTGCCGTTAATCTTTAACCATTTTCCTGTAACCATGGTTGCACAGGAATCAAAATAGTAATATCTGGTGTTTCCTCCTGCATCCACAGGATACCATCCTTTGACCGCTCTGCCTTCTTTAAAAAACATCCACTGGCCGCTGTCATTAAGGGAAAATCCCTGGGCTGTAGACGGGGACAGCATTCGGCATGCATAACGGTATACCATAGCAGAAAACTGGGCCCGGGTCAGTGTTTCCTTCGGTTTAAAGCAATTGTCTTCCATACCTGACATGATTCCCGCCTGCTGTATAATACTTACTGCCTCTTCGCAGGTACTGTCTATCTTAATATTATCACGAAATGCTGTTACTTCTCTCGCGGCAGGAAGAATCTGACCCAAAGATTTGGTAAAGTTCAGAAAGAAAACCGCAGACTCTTGTCTGTTAACTGTCTGGTCAGGACTTTCCCCTGCTCCCGCAATCAGGCTGCCCGTATCTGTTCCTGACAGTGCGTCAAGTGAAGCCTTCCATTCTCCAAGAGTCATGGGGGCATCTGGTTCAAACGTGGTATCCGTAGTTCCCTTAAGGTATCCTCTGTCTGCCGCGTATTCAATATAGTCTTTAGCCCAATGGGATGAAATATCTGTATATCTATTTAAAGGTTCTGTATAACCAATACCATAAACAGAGAAGTGATCTGTCATAAAGAGGACGCTTTTTGTACTGCCATCATAAACAGAGTCTGAGATCCTGGTGACGTTACTGTCAGCGTCCACATAGACGGCATAAAGACAGCCCGTTTCCTCATCATCCGCTGGAACATATGGAATGGAGAGGAGCGCACGGCCACTTCCCAGGCTGGTAATAAATACAGTCTGCCCCTCCCTCATATAGCTGAGTGACACATGGAATACCGGTCTTTGGCCCGTTATGGCACCACTTCCACCAGACAGTCTGCCTGCCGGAGTAATAGAAAGGGTTAAATCCCCGGTCACCTGTCTTGTAAACTCAGCCAGAGATTCCCTGTCAAAGGCAATTGAAAAGAGACTGCTACAAATCTCAAGCTGCTCCACTCTGGACTGTGCCAGCCGTTGGGTTACAGACTGGGGCAATGTGACGCTTAAAGCAGTGGTCCCTGCCAATGTCCCAATGTTTAAGGAGATTCCTATATGGTCTGCTGCCTTTCCCTGGTTGCGGGCCTTTTCTATGGCACTTGCTATCAGTTCCTCTATAATCTGCTTAGAAACAATTGTGGAGGCCTGCCCATTCTGAGCAGAAACAGCGTTCAATGCGGCGGATACATTAACCGGAGCTGTATTATCTGATGTATGACTCTCATAGTCTCTTCCGTCAGAATCTGAGTAATCAGAGGATAAGGTGGTGACTACAAGGGAAGGACCATCTATCGTCCAGACATCGTCATCATTTCCCGCCTGCACCTGAAAGTGATACTGAGTTGAAGGAGACAGTCCTTCTACCGTATAGCTGGATATGCTTGCATCCGTCAAACCAATGAGTTCCCCATCCTGATAGATCTTATAACCAGAAATCTCTGTATTATCATTGGCACCTGTCCAGGTCAGGGTAGCTTCCGTATCAGTAATACCAGAAGCAGTCAGAATGCTTTTGGAAGGCCAGGCAGGGGCAGGGAGCAGAACGGACACTGGAATGGTAGTGGATGTCTGTTCCCCATCATTAAAGATTATGGTAAGGTAAGCGTCACCAGTATCCTTTCCTGTTACCAGAATGCTGCCGGGGGAAGTCAGCTTCAATATCTGTGTTCCTGCCTGACTGGGTGTAGCCTTTTCGGCACTGCTGGGTGTAGCCTTACTGGCAGTATTTGGTGCAGCTGCGCTGGGGGTTGCTATACTGGGGGTTGCTATGCCTGGGGTTGCTGCAATGGCCTGGCTGGGTGTTGCACTCTTAAGTTTTCTTATTGATATAACACTGTTATCATCTGACTCGATCCATGCCATAGTGGCCGCCTTGCTTCCCTGACCAAAGGATACGGTTAATTCTGCGGAAGATCCTTTGGGTATGGTCAGGCTATCCGGAGAAACCGAGGGCAGAGCTGGATCAGGCTCGGTTGTAAGGATGTGAGTGCTGTCAGACATCATTATCACACTGCCTGCATCTTTAAAACCTGAAATATTCACAGTGTAAGCAGTTCCATAGTTAAGGCCGGTGTATGGGATTAAGTAGGTTTTACTATCCTTCCATATACCTTTCATTTTATCCAGAGTAACTTGGGTATTGTCACTCTTTATCAGTGATACACTACCGGGTTCCGGATCCATATCCTTATTAAAAATAATGGTAAGATCACCGTTAATAAGCGTATTAGAATCACAGGGAGTTACACCTGTTACCCTTAGATCTGTCAATGTGTCTGAGGATCCAGACTGTACATAGCCCGCAAAGGTATTAGTAAAGGTATCAGCTTTTGTAACGGCAGTGTCTGCAGGAAGGTAAAGATAAATTTTACCGTTGTTGTCCGTTTTTACATCTTTTATACCATAGTCGTATAACGGATCACTTACTAGTGATATTATTTGTGAATCCTTGACCGGAGAGCTGCTGCTGTCTGTTAAAGTAACAATGGTTTGAAGTAAATCACTGTTATTACTATTTTTAGGAGTGCCTTGTATCGTTCCGTTAATTGATCCACCGTTAATAGTAACAGTGATGCTGCCAAGACTGCCGTTATAACCGTTGGGACAGCTGAAGCCAACTCCACCCATGCCACCCATGCCGCTCCCGATATCACCGTTTGCTGAAATGTTTCCTCCATTAATAGTGATACTGCTGCTGCCGCTAGTGCCACCATTACCACCCATGTAGAGATCTCCAATGCCGCCATTACCGCCCATACCACCGCCGACAATACCGGCTGCTGCAATACTTCCTCCATAGATAGTGATGTTGCTGCCGCCGCCCGTACCTCCGTCGCTGCCCAAGTCACCTCTGCCGCCAGTTCCGCCAATTCCGCCGCCAATTCCGTTTGCGGTAATAATTCCTCTATAGATAACGACAGTACTATCTCCTCCTTTTCCTCCCATTCCTCCAACTCCTGCTACGTCTCCGCCTGCGCCGCCGCCAATACCAGTTCCACCCATATTACCAACAGCATTGATAATACCTCCATAGATGGTTACATTACTATCTCCTCCTGAATAGCCGCCCGCGCTGCCTAAGCCACCACCAATACCAGAACCCCTGATGGTACTGGTGGTGGTAATACTTCCTCCATAAATCGTTACCGTACCGTCTCCTCCATCTGTGCCGTTGCCGTTGCCGCCGCCAATTCCTGCAGCACCTCCCAAACCAGATGCAGTAATGCTTCCTCCATGGACAATAACCGTACCGTCTCCTCCGTCTCCTCCTCCGCCGATTCCGGCGCCACCATTCCCGCCGTTTGCGGTAATACTGCCTCCATTCACAGTTATAATACCACTATCAGAGACTGGGGCGATTGCACCGCCGATTCCAGCACCATAGAGTCCGCCGGTTATTTCCAGAGAATTATTTCCGCTTTCTTCAGTTATGATGAGGGAAGCTGTCTTTGGTACCTGCAGCCCCGCATAGTAATTAGAACTTTTTAATTTATTTGCTCCCTTAAGTGTCAGATTGACCGAAGCATTATTCTCAATAGAAAATGCGCAGGCTGGTGCGTTAATGTTAATATTCTCAATAGTAACAGATACATTACTGCCGCTTTTTACCGTAATGGTATTTCCGGTTTCAGTGGATACAGATTGACTGATATTGAACACAGTATCATTTGTCGGTGCTGTTATTGTGTCTGATCCACAAGTAACCGTACTCCCATCAATTATTATATCTCCAGTACTGATATCAAGGTAGATCTGAGTTTCTGCCCCACTGGTTATTATCCCTCCTAGTGGAGTTCCTCCATTTACCGCCAGTAAAGCTGCCAGCACAATGGAGACTGCTTTTTTTAATATATTTTTCATAGCCAGCTCCTTTTTTACTGCCCCAATCAGGCCACTCCTAAAATTGGTAAAATTACCTAATGCTATCATAAGAGTATTTCTGATTCTGTACCAGTGGCTAAATGGCTACTTTTTCGGAATTATAAAATATTTGACTCCCTTGCTTTTTGTACGGCACTGAGTTTGTTGTTAACACTAAGCTTTGAATAAATGCTGGACAGATATTTTTTAACAGAGGAGACGGAGAGATACAACCTTTCTGCAATTTCGCGCTGAGTTAACCCCTCTGACAGCAGAGTCAGTACCTGTGTTTCCCGTTCATTTAATGAAATATCCGGCAATCGCTTTATTACAGGGGAAATCTGTGGTTTTCCATAGAGGGAAAGAATAAGCTCTGCATAGGAAAGCTGTTCTTTCCGTATGATTTCAGTATGTATCTTTTCTGCAAGCTTTAAAAACCGTTCTTCCTTTATTGGCTTCATTACATAATCCAAAGCGTTCAGCTCAAATGCCTTTACGGCGTAATGATTCCATCCTGTTACAAAAACAATCATAACTTCTGGTTGAATTTCAAGCAGCTTTTCTGCAAAGCTTAAACCATCCATCTCAGGCATTTCAATATCGATAAATGCCACCTGTGAGGAGATGAAGGCAGCATCCTCTAACGCTTGAATGGGATTCATATATTTTCCTGACACCTGCATAAAACCGGTTTTCTCAACCAGTTCACAAACCTCCTCAAGGTTGTACCATTCATCATCCAGGACAATTGTCTTAATCATTATGCAGCCCCCTTTCTGAAAGAGTTGTATCATATATAAAGAAAACGACCTTTGTTCCGGATCCCGGCTCGCTGGTAATTATAAGCCCCTGTCCATAATGCTTCATCAGCCGTCTGTGGATGTTGGACAGACCGATACTATGATGGGCATCTGTACTGCAGAGCAATGTGCTGAGTTTTTCTTCGCTTATTCCCACTCCATCGTCCCTGACCTCGAACAGGAACCCGTTACCTTCTGCACGGATGGTAAGCCAGACGTTTCCCATACCGGCTTTTTTTAGAATACCATGACGAAGGGCATTTTCCACCAACGGCTGAAGCACCAGTCTTGGAATAAAGATAGGAGGAACAGGATCATACTCCATATGAAAACAAAGCCGTTCCCGGAATCGTGCCTTTTCGATAGATACATAGGTATGGACGCTTTCCAGTTCCTTTTCCAACAGAACCATGGGGGAATTGCTGTCAAAATAATAGCAGTTTGCAAGATGCTCCCCCAACTCGGCAATGAGCGCTTTTGCCTCGTTAGGATTTCTTGTGATCATGGAGCCTATGACGCTGAGCGTATTGTTAAGAAAATGTGGCTTGATCTGGGCCTGTAAAAAAGAAAGCTCACTGGTTTCTGCCTGATCAATGGCCCTGGAGACAATGTTTTCCAAACTCTTTTGTTTTTCTACAAACAAGGTGATATCTGTGATGGTAAGAACCTTTCCTATTTCAAGAGCATCATCGGTCATGACCTTGGTTACCTCTGCCTGGTAGTGTCTCTGTGTGTTTTCATCTGTCAGGCTGTAAGTAAATACCGGGCTTTCCCCATATATGCCACTCAATTCCGGGTGGTTTTTTATAAACAGACGGAGGGTATAATGATGAAGCCGATCCTTTAGATCGGGATAAAGTTTTGTGATAGAGTCATTGGCATCAACAATCTGGTCTGCCAGATCAACAATAATAACGCCTTCCTTTGACCGCCTGAATACGATTGCAGTTGCAATGGGTATGGTATTAAAGATTCGGAATTTGAAAATCCCCAGCATATATAAAATGCCAGAGATGATGGAAACCACAGGAAAGTAGTCAATGCCCAGATAATTCGTATTTGTTGCAATCAGGTACACCGTAATCCATGGTATGACAGAAGCTATTATCATGATAAAATAACCGTACCGGTGAAGCCGGGGAGATCGCATCAGCCCCCAGATATAAAAGAACATGGATATGACTCCAATCAGTGTCCCGGATGCTACCATCAGCATGTATAACGGTTCTTTTGTGGAAAAGATGACCCAAAAGTGACCGTTACTTACGAAGTTGTAAGAGGATATGTACTGATGGTGGAGGTGATTGGTGAAAAAAACAAGATAATATAAGGCAGGGTGCAACATTCCTATGTATTTCGCCTTTCGGACAATCTCTTTCGGCACCTCCGAATATTCAAGACTCAGCATCATCCAGAAATAATGCTGTAAAGGCATGGAGAAATGCTGGATATAGAACCAGAACAATGCCGCAGACAGTGTTAGCGAATTGATTTCTGCCATATAGGAAAAATTGCTGACAACGGTTGCCACAAGCAACAGGATAAAGTATCCGGCGCCCGGCATACTGCATCGCTTGCTTGCATATCTAATCAGCAAAAAGGCGCAGATAACCGAGGATAAAAGCAATAGCGTAAATAGTAACCTGACCATGTCCATTTAAATTCACTCCTTCATGTAGATGAACTTATCATAACATTGGATTCGAAAATAGACAATTACCTTCAGTCATAATACTTGTTTAATCTGACTTAATAAAGGTTAACTGGTAAAAATAGTACTGATCCCAGGTGTTTAAATAACTATCTCTGCAAATTCACATATACTATAATTAAATATATTAATTTTAATATTAAATATTTTCATTTTTAAATCAATATTATTAATCTTTATATTGACATTATTTAACGTCAGTAGTATATTGTAACAGAAAGAACAGAAAGAGGGTGTCGAAAATGAAATACAAAGCTCCTGGAAAATGTCCAGTCTGCGGAGAGAAACTTTCCATAACAAAATTAAACTGTCCCAAATGCACCACTACCATAGAAGGTGATTTCCAGCCCTGTGAATTTTGCCGTCTTCCTGAGGAGGATCTTGAATTTATAAAAGTATTCATCAAATGCAGAGGTAATATCAAGGATGTGGAAAAAGAACTGGGTATCTCCTATCCAACAGTCCGGGGGAAGCTCGACTCGGTGATCAGAGGCCTTGGTTATGAGGTTCCTGCTAAAGAAACTTTAAAAGAGAACAACGACAAAGTGAATACCAGAAATGTAATCCTTGATCAACTATCCAAAGGGGAAATCACCCCAAAAGAAGCGACGGAAAAGCTAAAGAATTTATAAGCGGCCAGATATAACAGTAAGTAATGGCATGAGTGCTATTAATCTGAATCAAAAAAGTATCATATTATATAAGGGAGGTTTTATCATGAGTGAACAACAAAAAATATTAGAAATGATTGAAAAAGGACTGATCACAGCTGCTGAAGGGATGGAGTTATTAGATGCACTGAATGTTACAAATGAATCTGCTCCCGGGCAGACAACCGCAATCATAGGTACTGCTAACCACAAGTATAAATTTTTAAAAGTCAGAGTTACATCTGACAATAAGGCTGTGAACGTTAATGTCAATGTTCCCTTAAGGCTGTTAACTACCATTGGAGAAATTGCTGATAAGATGACAGCTATTATACCGGAAGATGCCCGCAGAAATATGGAAACAAAAGGTGTCAATATCTCAAGTATTGATTTTGCAAAGATCATTGAGGAAATCATCAACGGCACCCTGGATGACCCCAGCATCGTGGATGTGGAAACATGGGATGAGGCCAGTAAGTCGATGATTATGGTGAAGGTTTATGTTGACTAGAATATTCCCCATCTTATGGGTTAAAGTGAATACTAGTGGCGGTAAGCATTTCTATCTTAATTTACCCATATCTTTGTATGCTTTCGGGGAACTGCTGGATTGTGTAATGGACATATTTGATGTGGTATGCTTCTTTGTGCCTAAGCAGCAGTTAACAAGCTCTTCTTCCTACTCGGTTCATACATTGAGATCATTGACGAAAGCGTTGATCAATATGATGGATTCGCTGGTTTGCAGCGAATCCTATGAACTTGTAAATGTTGACGTTAAAAATGTTAAAGTATCTGTTAAAATCAGATAACACTTCTTCTATGGAGGTACTATGTCTAAACTTTTATCGAAATATTTATCCATTGTTGCAACAATCTATCTGTTATCCATGGCTATTGATACGATTACGATTCATAGCATCCCTGCCCTGCTTGTTTTAGGCTTGGTATTATTAGTGGTTAACTTGTTTATAAAACCTTTGGTTCTGCTGCTTACATTGCCTTTTAGTATTGTAACCTTCGGGTTGTTTACTTTTGTTGTAAATGCCTGGACCATTATGATAGCAGACAGTTTTGTATCCAGTGTGAATATGGGTGGTTTCCTAAATTCCTTACTTGCCGCATTTATTATAGCAATCTTGCAGCATATACTCAGCGATAAAAGTAAGTAAGGTAATTCCGTTATTGCATGCGGGGTACCAGCCTGATGATTTTATCATCCCGGGGATTGGGAAGCCCCCTGCCATCCATGTTGCTGGTAGTAAGATATATGGAACCGTCCCCTGACTCATAGGCTTCCCTTAACCGTCCGTAATCATCCTGCAATAACCGTTCCATATTAACTACTTGTGTCCCGGAATCGTCGAACGTGATTGCCAGGAGCACACTACCCCGGAGTGTTGATACCATAAGCTGCCCCTTCCGGGGACCACCGGTTACGAAGACCATTCCCGCAGGGGCCCAGGTATCATTCCCGCTTTGTATGACAGGATTTATAAAACCATATCCCTGCATTTCCTCGTCACCAGTAACCAAAGGCCAGCCATAGTTGCCGCCCGGCAGTATGATATTAATTTCATCATGAGCTGTTTCTCCATGATCCGATGCATATAGTACATTTCTGTCATTCCAGGCCAGGCCCTGCGGATTTCTGAGTCCCAGGGCATAAACCGGTGAACCTTGAAAGGGGTTATCAGGCGGGATACTTCCATCTGTCCCAATCCGCAGGATTTTACCTGCCAGACTGTTTATATCCTGTGCAAGATCACGGTTACCGGCATCTCCGGCAGCTATATATAAGTAACCGTCGGGACCAATTTTTATCCTTCCTCCGTTATGGAACCGGCCTGCCGGAATTCTGTCCAAAAGAATCTCCTCCCCAAATGCGGTATTCCCCTCAATGCGCATGCGTACCACACGGCTGTAAAGTCCACCGTTTTTATTATAGGTATACATAAGATAGATATATCCGTTTGAAAGAAAATCCCTGTCCAAAGCAAGCCCCATAAGCCCGCCCTCTCCGGTACTGACAAAAGGTGGGCCGAATGTATACACCGGCACGGGATTTAATGTCCAGTTTTCTATTACACGCAGGTTCCCGCTGCGCTCCGTAAAGAACATCCTGCCGTCTTCACTGATATCCACTGCCCAGGGTATCTGAAGATTTTCTGCAATAATCTGAATCTGATATGAAGAATTCTGAGAGTTAAGTATACCATTCCTGATATAATCCTTGTGGCTTAATGTGATAAAACACCGATAAATCATGACTTCTTCCTTAATACTTATACCCGGCATTGCCCGCCGTATTTTCCTGACATTATATGTAAGAAAACAGAATCATGTGCGAAGTTTCAGTTATTTCATTTCCGCCGGATCAGCTGCAATATCTAAGTGGTTAACTTCTCCCCTAAGCATTCAGCAAGCGTTTCATTATCAGCATCACCTAAAAGCGGGCTATTGATAATCCGGTATTTTTTCTTTGTATTCCATAAATAAACTAATTCCTTAAAGTTACCATCAACATCAAGCATCAGTTTTGCTAATTCATCAATCTCCAGAAAATCCTGCCTGCTTAACTGTTCAAATTTGTTATCGAAAAACCATGGCTGAAATGAAAAGGTCAGTTCATTATTCATGATTGCATGAAAATCATAGAACAAATATCTTAATACAGCTTTCAGCGAATTCGTCCTATCTGCATCTGCAAAAATAAACCGCTTACCGTCAATAGATCCATCCCGAATCTGTAACCACACTTGTGCGGGCCAGTCAAACTTATTTTCAGGTATATCATACTGGTCAAATCCAAGCTCGTTTTTATTAAAGAAAGCATCTGCATCAAATGTAATCCAACGTTTACACTTATAGTCCCAATACTGATTAATCCAGTGATCCCAGCTTTCATCTTTTATGAGATATGGTGCAAAACCCGCACGAGACCTGCATGGGATTCCTTTTGCTTTAAGAATTGCACTCATAAGAACTGAGACATATCTGCAGCATACAACAATTTTATCCTCAACCCTTCTGTGCCAGGTAAATCCCTTCTCATCGAGCCGCAGCAGTTCAGCTGTCATCGCATTAGAAGTCAGCAATATATCATCTTCGCACCGCATCCTGTACCATGGAAAAAGAGTCATATCTCCATATATCAAGTCGTGGTTTGCATTTTTATTACCATCTCTTAACGTAACCCGGTGAATCACCTGGCTGCATATCAGACTGCCCAATTGTGTTATATCATCCGGCAAGCTTTTATAATATTCTTTGTAATACCCCGCATAAGTATATGTACCTGTTTCCAGGTAATGTTTTAGTATCTCTGCATTCATTCACGCCACCTCCGATATAAGAATAACTGATAGTTGAAAAGATTTCCTGTGATTTCTTGCCCGTAGATGTCTTACCTGCATCCTTTATTGTTATGAAATAGAAGTATTGTATCTGGTTAAAGAAAAATCGGCGTCCTGTAATCGTAAAATTACAGACCGCCGTTTTTACTATGGTAAATGCACAATTATCAATTTTAACTGCCTGCACAGTCCGTATTCCACTCATCAGCTGCCTCATTAACATCAGCAAATTCAGGATCACGGATTCGTCCAACAATAATAATTGCTATGATATAAATTGAAAATGTAAATACAAATGGGAGACGGCGGTCGATGCTTGACAGCCAACCGGCAAAGTATCCAAAAGGCGATGCAAAAGCAATGGTAAAGGACATAATCAAAGCATTAATGCGAGCCCGTTCTTTGGGATTAATGTTCAACTGAAGCAGGGCGTCTTTACGAGGCATTACAAGGGCACTGGCTACCGCTCCAACAAAGACATAAATAATAATAAACGCCATACTGCGGAAGGGGGTCAGTATGAGAAGAATGGAGCACGCAGCATATAACACCAGGCCGATCCACATAGGTATTCGAAATTTCACGGATTCCAAACGGTGTTGTATTCCAATCATAAAAAACAGCATTACAGCCGCATTCAGAATCGGAAAGAAAGCAAGAAATCGGTTTTCTATGCCCAGCCTTTGTGTAACAAACAGACTGAAGAAGCTGGTACTGACAAGGTTTGCTATATGTAATATCACAGAGACAATCAACACTTTCATAATTTCTTTATTCATCAGCACCTTGGGGATTAAATCCTTGTATTCAAATAGCATCTTTAAAAAAGAGGTATCTTTTGTTTCAGATATACGAATCTTTCCCTGCCGGGTTTCACCGCAATACCGAAACGTAACAATCACCTTAATCAGCATATTGAGAGCAAAAACAAAATATAAAACGCGGATAACCGGAACTACAGTGAAGGAATTAATTAACAATCCTGAAATTGGTGCAAAAAAGATTGCAATCAGCCCGCCTATGTTCACCCAGGTATAGATTCCTATTAAATCTTTGGAGTCAGCATCTTCAATCAGCAGGCAGTACCATGCCGTCTGGTTTATCTGCTCAAAGCTGTTAAATAAAACTGCGGTTAAAAAAAACCAGAAGTTATCCGAAACAGCCCATATAAGACAGGCAACACTCCAGCCAAAGAAATCCCCCATCATGGTTGTGAATTTGCGCCCCAGCTTATCGGTAATGATCCCTCCGAAGAAGGAAAAAAGCACCTGAACCACCATAGAAACAGACAGAATTAACCCGATCTGAACGTCCGTTATCCCCTGGGTATACATATACAGGGTAGCAAAAGGTGCAATCAGATTATACGGAATTCCCCAGAGAGGCTCCATTAAAATCAGTGTTCTAGGATTTCCCTTGTTATGTTTTAATAATTCAATTAATGGATGTTTCCACAGAACTTTTAATTTTTGTGTAATATTCACTTGATTCTCCATTTAAAGTTATTTACTTTAACTCAAAATAGTCCATAACCGAAGTTTCCTGAAATCCACAGGATTTGTAAAGGCTGAGAGCTGTAGCATTTTCGGCCGCAACCTGAAGCATAATGTTTGCCGCGTTTGCATCTTTTAATTTTTCTACTGCATGAGTCAGTACAGCTCTTCCAAATCCTTTTTTGCGCTCCTCCGGCAGAACGCCCAGTCCATAGATTCCTCCGGTTCCCCCCTCAGACATCTGTAAGTTCACCTTCCCGATTATCCTGTCATCTTTTTCTGCAATATAGATCGTCATACCCCGTTTTTCTTCCTCTTCCGGCAGAAGAATATCACCATTTACAGTATCCTCATTCTCTTCCACTGGATCGTCGCCAAAATAAATTGAGTTTTGCCTGGCTATCTCTAAAGCATCTGCATTGGTCGCTTTTCGAAACGTGATGCCAGAGGGTGCCTGCTTTTCCATTGCTTCATAAATTTCATTGTTCAGATACATCTCAAACTCAGAATATTGATAGACAGCACCCGCCTTTTCTAAAAACTTCTGGCCAGAAACAGACTTCTTATCACACAAAGCAAGTATACAGTCTGCGTTTCTTCTCCTGCATTCCACCATAACCAATTCATACAGTTTTGTAAAAATTCCCTGACGCCGATAAAGTGGGTGTACCATTCCGGTAATCTCCAACGGCTGTGATATGCCTCCAAAACAGCATATTCCCACATATCCGATTAATTCCCCGCCATCAAAGTACATGAATTCATTTATATCGGAATTGCCATTTTCAGACGTGCTGTTTTCAGCATCACTCAGTTTATAGTCAAGTTCAAGTTTCAGAGTGATTAAATCGTTTTGTGTACATTGTGCCTCAAGATTCTGTATTGATTCATAATCTTTGCGATTGATACTGCCTTTCAGCCTAATAGAGGGTTCCTCTATGGTTTTTTCCATAAAAAATTCTCCTTCCGGTTTATATGTATATTTTAACTTTATACCATTATATCATAGACGCTTCATTTTCTTTCATAATAACGGAGTGAATGTTGTTGCTGTGGGGGATATTTTTAAAAGAACCAAATTTTTATACGAACTAAGAATATTAACAGAAAACCAATACAGAAGATCATTGGTTTGGATATGACAACCGTTTACAGACTTTGGAAACGATTAAAAAGACAGGTCAGAACACTGATACAATGTGGTAACGTATATAATCTGCTGAAACATAACTTTCCAGCAAATCATGCCTTATCGTTTTCGTATCCGTCCCTGCCTTTTTTATTTTCCCTGATATGGATACAGGATATTATGTTAAGGATCTGTTTCAAAGCATTTTTGCGAAATGATATCCGTACCAATATGTAGCAATCATACTTGTTACAAATAGATAAAAGAGACCATACCCAAAAAATAAACCAGTCAGGAATCTCCTGATATTGGTGCTTTCGTATGCAGTTAATAATTGAATCCCACCATCAATAATCATGGGAATCAAAAATAGTACGGCATATAATAATTGTGGGTGATATATACCATAGGTCATTCCTAAAATTAAGATCCCCACCAATTCGCCGGTACATCGTGCACAAATAGGAAACTGTCTTCCATTCAGAAAAAATGAACGTTCCGCCCTGCAATGGCAGCCAAAAAATATAGGAAGCCATCTATAAAAAAAACTACTCATACGAGCCGGAAGGTTTAATAACCCGCCATTGCACCCATAATTCCAAGTCCAAACATTAATGCATATACCACAACACCTAAAATGACACTAATTAAAGCACCTAAACCTGCAGCTTTTGCAGTCTTTGGCTTCGAGTCTTTCCAAACCAGGAACAAAATTAACCCGACGAGTGGAATGCAGCAGCCTAAAAGTCCCCACCCAAAACCGCCATTATCAACCACCTGAGGAGTTTGAGCAACTCCGCAGTGCGGACATACAGTTGCTTTGTCATCAATCTCTTTTGCACAATTTTTACAATACATCTTTTGTATCCTCCATTTTTGAATTTATTAGAAACATATTACATTTATTCTAATAATATGAAATATATCATATATCATGTAATTATTCCATAATGTTTTTCAATTTTATTAAAAAACGTCAAAATTACTATTTTTTTCTATGTTTACCCCTATTTCTATAACAGTCAGCATTATTCCGTTTTATGTAATTTAACTATGAATATGCAGTCATTCAAGGGCAGAAGAGACTTTATTTTAATTTATTCCAGCGATATTGATAAACATATTCCATACTCCCGTTTTCCTGACTTAATTTATATAGGTTTCCATTGGAAATGATATAAAACCAGTCATCATCCTTTGATATCGAAATAGAATGATTCATCATGCCAGTAAAATTATACTCAATTGGCGTAGTCCATTTTATGGAATGCTCGTTTAACGAAACCATGGAAACGCTTATTTTGTCATCGTTTCTCTTTTGGTGGTAGGAAATGAGAGCTGTACTCCCATCTGCCCACAAAATGTTCATATCAAGCAAATCTGAATAATAAGTGATGCATGCCTGTTCCACCGACTGTAACTCATCACTTGATAACCCGCTTATGTTGTTAAAAAAGTAGAAACGTTCGGATAATATATTCTTATAATCAGGACTTTCTGACACTACATTGTTAACCATATCCACTCTATAGTATTTGCCGTCTAATGCATATAAATATAATTCATTTTCTGAAGCAAGGTAATAATCATTTTCATTATAACTTAAATTGTCTTTTAACTCTGGAAGTTTTTCTACCCATTCTTTTTCTGTAATGTCTATTTTCCCTGTTTTAGGATTTATGAAATTGAGCACCTTTTTTTTATTATTCAAAATAAGAAGTCCATTGGTGCTTTCCCCTACGATATACTCCTGCCACCCCGATAGACGGGTCCAGCACTTACTCCCATCCTTTAAGTCTACTGCAACAAGTGTAAATTTAACAATGTTTGTTGTAATACCATGTTCTACCCCGTTTGGAAGCACCATTCTCATTTTATTAATTACTAATGCATTATTACTTTCGCCCGCTAATATGGTTGGGGATTCCAATTCAACCCTGACATTGCTTAGCGCACCGTTAAATGCAATCAGTACAAACGAACCGATCAGGAATTCCGAGAAAAGAATTGAGATAATGCCCCAAATTGTATCTTTTATATTCTTTTCTCTCTTTAAAATCTTCTTTACCCGTTTTATTAAAAATAATAGACAGCTGAAAATCATAACAGAATAAATAATATATAGGGTGATGTCTTGCATAAACCAGCCACTGGGAATCCAGTTTAGAAAAAATTGTTTTCTAAGTAATAAAAAAATAATTTCACCTAATATAAAATAAATCAATAATAGCAGGAACAATTTGCGAAAATAATAATGTTTTCTTTCTTCTGTTGTATTATTTATGCGCTTATATGTTACCAAACATAATTTATATAAAATCCAGCCATACAACATTGTTAAGACGATATTATGAGCGAAATCCTCATTATAAAACCATGATGAAAAAAAATTCAATTTGTATTTCTCCCTTTTTTATATTAAAACATCTATTTGGTAATTCCCAATCTCATCAAGATTATTATTTTCAATTATATTGCTTGAATAAAATGTTGAAACGGGTATTACACGAATGTCCGATTACAATTATAACATAAACGAAAAAAAATATGGAATAAATGTAACGCTAATATCTAATGAGACAAACCAAAAATAAATTAATAATTATTGATTTCTTTGTCTAACTGTGTTAGACTGTTTTTAGTCTAATTCTATTCGACAGGAGGATTCATCAATGGAACAATATAAATTGGGTGAGATGGAGCAAAAATTTGCCGGCATTATATGGGCAAATGAGCCTGTCAGCTCCCGTACTCTCACAGAAATATGCCAAAAAGAGTTTGCCTGGAAGCGCACTACAACTTACACCATGCTAAAACGACTGTGTGAGCGTAAGATTTTTGAAAATAATAACGGAACAGTCACTGCACTGATGTCCAAAGATGAGTTTGGAGCTGCGCAGGGAGAGCAGTTTTTGTCCGATGCTTTCGCTGGTTCGCTTCCACAATTTTTGGCTGCATTTACTAGAAGGAAAAAACTGAATTCTAAAGAAATTGAGGAGATACAACACCTGATTGATGAATATAAGGAGGAGTAGTGATGTTAGAAAAGGTATTTTTGCAAGTATTAAATATGAGCTTCACAGCAAGTATTGTAATTGCCTTTGTATTGATTGTAAGAATTCTTTTGCAAAAAGCACCAAAGGCATTCTCCTATGCGCTGTGGCCGGTGGTTCTGTTTCGCCTCATTTGCCCGTTCTCATTTGAGAGCATGTTTAGTCTTTTACCCACAAAGGCAAACCCAATCTCACAAGATATCGTCTATATGCAGGTACCAAAAATTGATACTGGTATTGGGATAATTAATCATTCTGTTAATGTGATTCTTCCTGCTTCAACACCGCAAGCCAGCATAAATCCATTACAGATCGAGATATTGATCTGCAGTCAGATCTGGTTATTGGGTGTTGCAGTTTTGCTGGTATATAATCTTACTGCGCTTCTGCGCCTGAAAAAACAATTGCAGGATGCTACGCTGTGTCAGAATCATATTTTTATTTCACCGAGAATTGACACTGCCTTTGTCATGGGTATTTTTAGCCCCAGGATTTATCTTCCCTCTATTCTAAACGGTGCCGAACAAAACTATATCCTGCTTCATGAGCAGACTCATATCAAAAGATTTGACCATATTGTCAAACTCATAAGCTTTATGGTTCTTTGCGTTCATTGGTTTAATCCTATTGTATGGGCCGCATTTTTTCTCAGCGGAAAAGATATGGAGATGTCCTGCGATGAAGCAGTTATTAAGCGACTGGGTAATGATGTGAAAAAGGATTATTCTGCCTCACTGCTAACCCTTGCAACTGGCAGAAGAATTGTGGGCAGTACACCCCTTGCCTTTGGTGAAGGCGACACAAAAGGCAGAGTTAAAAATGTGCTGAATTATAAAAAACCCGGGGGTGGGTGATTTTAGCGGCAGTAATAGCGGTTGTTATTGTTATTATCGGTTTAACAACAAGTCCAAAGGAGATGCCAAACGGATTCTCAGGTGTAAATGCAACTATTCTTAAAATTGACAAGGTTGACCAGACTATGACAGTAAAGGGAATTGACACAAATAGTCCCATTGGTGATAACTGTATAGTCAGTTGGGAGAATGCAAACCTTCAGACAGTGAACAACAATCGTGAACCAATAAAAATATCCATCGATAATTTCGCCGAAGGTGATTATGTAGTGCTTTTTTTTGGGGAAATCCAGGAAAGTTATCCCACAAGAACAAAAGCCACAACAATCCAGTTACAGCCAAAAGGAATTCCAGATACAGCATACCCTACGAAAAATTTGTGGAAAACCCGGACGAAATATGTGGGTGATAATTCCGCGGTTGGTAACCTGATTGGATTGCTGCCAGTTCCTATGGGTTTGAAGTATGACCATTTTGAATTACAAACCTCATCGCAGCCATGTAAGGTGGAAATTGTATATTCAGTTCCAACAGAATACCTCACGAAATACGACAGGGAAAACTCAACCGATGCCAATACCTTCCGGGCAAACGCACTTTTCTTACTTGCTTTAATAGAAAATGCAGATGAAATTCAAGTTACTTTGACAGATGGCAGCCAGGAAGTTGGTTTTACCAGTGGCCGGGAATGGGCAGACCATGCTGTAGACGGAGATGTTCGTGATTATGGGAAGAGTCCTGAAAAATTGCAGGAGCTGATTAATTTCATCGGTTCAGGAATGACTGATGAGACAACTGATGCAGAAACAACTTTCTTTTCCCTTCATACAAATAAGTCTCGGGCAGCCATTTAACTGACTGCCCGGGATTTTGAGCGTTCTACTTTGATTTTAAACTCAAATCGCCCATTTTTGTTTTTGCAATAGCATTGATAATACCATTATTAAATGTACCTGAGATGGTATACGGCATTTTTCCCATGGTTGTTTTCAAATCGCCTGCGAAAGAGATATTTCCGGTCGCATCAATGGATCCCCCCGTAAAGGCATTATCATTCTTCATGAATGATATGGTGCCAGACAATGATGTTCCATCAGTGTTCAGGACAATTTTTCCAGGCAGATCTCCCATCGGGGTGGATATTAAAACTTCGTAATCGTTTTCTGCCGCAACAGCCTCCTTTTTCTTTGCCTCCTCCAGCGAGGTAAGGACAATTTTCTGGGTGTTATCATTCAACGCATCGTGTATGGCTTTTTCTCCTCCGCGGCGTTTTGTGGTATCAATCCCCAGCAGCTTTCCAAGGTTACCGCCGAAAATCTTGCGCTTATCCTCATCAGAAAGCGGCAGATAGCCATATTTCCACTGCAGTTCCTCAGGAATCTGGAAATCAAGCAGCCCCAGAGACGCTGCGCCGATTTGTGCGCCAAAACCGGCACTGTCTGTACCCCAGATAATCCGGTCTGGACCGACAAAGCGAATTGCCTCTCCAAGAATATGCGCAAATTTATACGGGGCAGTCAGCGCCCACGGCACAAGCAGACTCAGGCATAAATAGACATTTGGATGACCCAGCGCAACCATATTCAATGCGTCCGAGTACGGATAACCCATATGGAATGCAACAATCTTCAGCCCAGGGAAATCGCGGGCGACATCGTCAAGCTGTGTGGGATGGCAGTATTTGCTCTTACCCGGCGGAACCCAGGAGAATCCGGTATGCATACACAAAACTGCACCCAGTTCTTCGGCACGTTTATAAAATGGCCACAGCTCGGGATCGTTAATATATGTATCCTCAGGTGAATAATACTTAAAAATCTTCGCGCCCTTATCCATCCAGTATTCCATTTCCCATATGGCATTTTTAACGCCGCGCTGCTTAATGGGGGACAGATTAGGTTCAATAATGAAGCGGTCAGGATGCGTCTGCACTGCATTCCAGGCATCACCGTTTGTACACCATCGGCTGGAGTACCCCGTGGTATCCATCATGGATTCCGGCAGCAGACATGCAACATCCACACCATACTTATCCATAGCCCGAAGTATATTTTCCGGATCTGTACTTTTTGCCATTTCCCATGGTTCAATGGTATTTAGCAGAGACTCAGGCGCACACTGAAGCGTAGGTCGCATAATTCCATCGATAGCGCGCCACCACATCTGAACGCCGGGAAAATGGTTAACCGGTCCCATGTCGCCAATGATATGACATTCCGGATCAATTTTAAAGAAGCTGTCTTCCCATACATTGTGATTCATAAGCTAAATCTCCTTTCCTTAAATCAGTGACAAGTCATTGCATTTTTCCATAAACTTCTTAGCCCGCACATCCATCAGACCATCCGTCTTCCAAAGTTCCGGATAATACTTCTCGAAACCGGCCGTCGGATTGACGGAACAGCGAATCCATCGGTTTTCAAACAGATTCATATAACATTGCTGGCATCGTACGCATTTGACAATATCACACTCACGTCCTTCTTTAACTTTTGCGGGCCAGTAGGGATCGGCAATGGATTGACGCCCTAAAGATATGATGTCAGTTTTTCCGGACGCAATAGCCTTAGCAGCAGTTTCCGGATTCATAAAGTTTGGTGTTATAATTGGCAGTCCGCCGGAAGCTGTTTTAAAGCCGGGTGCCCATTTTGTAAAGTCATCCTCGCCGTCCGGGGCAAAACCTGCTCCCAGATTTTCATAACCCCCCTGGGATACATTGAAATAATTGGCTCCTGCTTCCGTGAAAAGCTTTACAAACGCGCAAGCCTCCTCATTGGTCAGCCCCTGTGGCATAAGCTCGTCGCCCGACAGACGACATCCCAGCACCTTGTCAGGACCGACTTTCCTGCGCACTCGCTCGATGATGTTTGTGACTACACGGCCGCGGTTTTCTATACTGCCGCCATACAAGTCGGTGCGCTGATTGGATCGTCCGGACAAGAACTGGTGAAGCAGGTACCCATGAGGTGTGTGAAGTTCCACGCCGTCGTAGCCCAGATCGTAGCAGGCACATACCGCTTCCACCATAAAGTCCTCAAGCTTTTCAATCTCACTAATCGTCAATTCCCGGGGCGTCTGGCCGCATATAATGTGGTAATACTCCGGAGCTTTTTCCTTTAACATGTTGAGAATAATGGGTTTCATTGCTTCATATTCATCATCACTTAAACTTTTGATTTTATCGTAGTCCCAAATTTCT
Source organism: Bacillota bacterium (assembly GCA_023460575.1). GTDB lineage: Bacteria > Bacillota > Clostridia > Lachnospirales > Lachnospiraceae > Lacrimispora. The sequence continues at coordinate 31,716 of JAEWPQ010000056.1, read as the reverse complement.
GAGGGGATTGATATTCCCGCCTGTTTCATAATGCGGCTTAATTGTCGGTACCAGCCTTTGTTAATGTTACGCAAGTCAATACTAAGAGGTACGGCACTGGGTGCTCCTGACGCAATGCCATTCTCATCTGGATGCCCCTGCCGTCCCCAACCTGGGGAAACCTGAATGAATACCTTTGTTCCCTTATATGAATGGATCACATCTGCCATCTGGCTAAGCTGACGGTACTTCTTCTGGCTGTCTGCCAACAGTGGATTCAGACTGTCGCTGCCACGCCATGGAAAGGGATTTGCCACCACACATTCTGTGATAATCAGACCAAATCCGCCTCTGGCCCTAGTCGCATACCAGGCATTGGACTGTTCACTGGTAAAGCCCTCGGGCCCTGTATACCCCATGTTCATGGGTGACATGGCAATGCGGTTTTTAAGTTCAACATTACCGACCTGAATCGGTTCAAATAATACATCAGTGTTCATAATAAAAGCTCCTTTCAGTTTTTGGTATAGTTACACATGATAACTAATTGACATCTGTTACTATATCAATTATACTTTTAAGGAGAGCAAATGCAACGCTCAATACCTACCCTTATGTAACTTAATTGACAAACACACCGAAACTGTTTCCGATATAAAGGAGTTCTGTACAAAAATGGACTTACGAATACAAAAAACCTATATGGCCCTTACCAACACCTTCTATGAGTTGTTGGAAGAAAAACGTTTTGAGGATATCACCGTCAACGAACTATGTGACCGGGCAATGGTACGCCGGGCTACCTTTTACAAGCATTTCGGCGACAAATATGAGTTCTTTACATTTATCATCCGGGAAATTCAGGCGGAGTTCGACAGGGAAATCGCGGGCAGCCTGGATACCACCATGCCTATCGATTTTTATATCACTATCGTCCGCCGCGTCATGACATTTTTCAAGGAAAAGGACAGGCTCGTCCAATCTGTGCTGAAGAGTGAATGCTATCCGTCATTATTCCGAATTCTATCGGAACAGATAGAATTTGATATTCTTCAAAAACTGAAAGAAAATGCGGAAAAAGGGTATAAGCTCATTGCCGATCCTGAGGTTATGGCACATTTTTTTACCGGCGCTATCCTAGAAACCTTACAGTGGTGGTTAACCAGCAAAATGCCCATATCCCAGGAGAGTATTGAGAAACAAATCGTGGATATGATGAAAGCCGTCTATCTGACGGCTAATACAGACTGACCAAAAAGAAAGGAGACTCCGTTGGGAGACTCCTGCTTATATCTGATTTGTACCCGTTACTCATACCCAATTAATTTAGGTTTCACTCTTCTTCCCGCGATTTGCTCTATTGCATAAGCTGTATTTAATAGTTCTTCATCCGTTTGAGCGATGATATTTATTCCGTAAGGCATACCATTATTATATAATCCACATGGTACTGTAATCGCTGGTAAACCAGTATATTGAACAATTGGGTGATCTTTAAATACAATACACACATTCACATCCTTTAGCTGATCTTTCATATATAGTTTAGTGGTCTCTATATCTTTTAACGTATCCAGGTAAATAGATTCTGTCATTTCACCAGAGGTATTATTCTGGGCATCTTCCAATAATATTTGACCATATCTTAATGCTTCTTCTTTATGATTATTGTTAAATTCAATTATTTCCTTTAAACTTTTTATTTTATAATCTTGTGGTAATTCAGATAAATATTGATTCATAGCATGCTTAAACTCATATTTTTTAATATCATCGATCTTTTTATTAGAAATTGTTTTGAGAGGTAACCGTTTTAAGATTGCTCCAGCTTCCTTTAACTTATCTAAAACACCATTAGCCTTCTTTACGTCTTCCTGCGACATATTATCGATAGCAGATTGGTCAATTCCAATCACAGTACCTTTAAGACTTGTATTTTCTGTAAAGTGTATCTCATTAGCTGATATTTCATTAAAAATAATAATTGCATCTTTAACAGTTCTTGTCATGGGACCAACCATATCAAGAGTAAAACTTATTGGAATTATTCCTTTTATACTCAAAGTTCCCTTACCTGGACGGTACCCTACAATACCATTCTTTATACCAGGAGATATAATAGAGCCGGAAGTATCCGTGCCAAAAGCTGCCGTACATAAATTAGCTGCTACTGCAACCCCTGAACCGGTGCTGGAACCTGCAGGGCTTCCACTTAAAACATATGGTGATTTTACACTTCCTCCTTTTGAACTATATCCGTTTGGCATTCCCTTCGTCATATAATTGGCAAACTCAGTCATATTTGTTTTACCAAGAATAACAGCACCTTTTTTTCTTAATATTTTAACAATCTCAGCATCCGTTTCTGCAATTGAATCTGCCAATGCCAGTGATCCTGCGGATGTGTGCAAGCGATCTGCAGTATTTATATTGTCTTTTAAAAGAATCGGTACCCCGTAAAGCAAACCTGAATCACCCTTATTTCTTTCATCAAGCTCCTCTGCTATGGTAATAACATCAGAATTTATCTCACAGATAGAATTTAATCCAATAAAGCCTTTGTCCAAAGAATCAATTTGCTCTAAATATTGTGAAACAATCTCTTTTATAGAAAAGGTTCTATTTTTTATTATCTTACTTAATTCAGTAATTGTTAATTCATCTATATTTATTTTGGCTGCCATGTTAATCTCCTGCATCTGTTTGACATTCTTTTATATATCAGTAATAGTTATATATTTTCTATTATCTTCCTATATAGTTTGATTTATTCATAGTAATGTAGATGAACTTGCAGATTAAGATTCTACACAAAGGAAAAGACGTGAAAGCAGCCTCTCACGTCAAAATATGTTGTTCCATTCCTGTCAAAACAGCCTTTTTCCGTCAGAAATATTTATACCAAGCTCTTTCGCCATACTGGTTTGCTTAAATGGATTTACTTTTTCCACTACTCCGTTACGTTTAAAAAATGTACCTGTATTTTTGAACCAAAATGTTACATTTGCTTTTACGCATTGTTCACGGATATCAAGTACCCAATCATAATCACATTCACGGGCTTCCCTCCCCGTTTCACCGCCAACTGTAACATGGTCAACTCCATGAAGATATGATGTTAAATCTATAGGTTCTAAGAGCGGTGCGCAGGCAATAAAACGCCGCTTTATCGGATAGGATAAAAATAATGGAAGCCTATAATCGGCTAATTTTTGATTTTCGACCGTACATCCAATATTCACATTGTCATATCCAGTATCCCAATCCGACGGAAGCGATACAAGGAAGCGGTCTATCCGCTTTGTCAAAATCAAAAATTCTATATCTGTTCTTTTCTTGATGATAGCCCATATTTCTTTACGCCATTCATCTGCTTCAGGAAGAAAAAAGTCAGTTGCAAAACATGTTGCAAGAATTTTGTTACCTTTAATGTTGTACTGGCCTTTTGCATTCGTCCTTACAGGCCAATCAAATTTGTCTGTTTTTTCTATGACGTTTTGACCAAATCGTTTTGCATGGGGGCCATAAAAATAACAATATGTACAGCCATCACTAATTTTATAACAACCTGTCCATGGTTCCCAATTCATAGCGTCCTCCTTATTTAGTTAGTTTTCCTGATATGCGCCTTTTCTCCCAATACTTATCCGTTAAAGCAGGTCGTTTGGATACAAAACAAATGAGCTCTTACTAAATTGGGGGAATAATATAATTTATTATACAACACGTTATCTTATCGTCAAGATGTAAGTATACCTGTGCATGGCCAAAAGATATTATCGGAGATAAGTTTGTAAAAATTCTTATTGACACAGCAGTCAACATTATGTATAATATAGACAAATACAGTCTACATTATCTTTTGTGGGGGAATAACTATGAAGTATACGAAGGCAACGAATTATGCTTTGCATATAATGGCCTATTTCGTTAAGCAAGAAGGCAAAGACAACTTAAGTCTTCAGCCTTTAGCCAGTCACATGAATATATCACCTACCTACCTGTCCAAGATACTAACTCAATTAGTCAAGGCTGACCTTATTCAGTCTGCACCTGGAGTAAATGGAGGTTATAGTCTTAGGAAACCTAAGACAGAAATAAGCTTTTATGACGTCATACAGGCCATTGAAGGCAGCGGAGCTCTTTTCACTTGCGAAATGGACGAGGATCGCGCCTGTCTCATAGAAAAGGTTATGAGAGACGCCGAAGAGAAAATGGTGAACCACCTTAAAGAAAAACGCATCTATGACATTGTGTAAAAAATGAGTCAGAAATAAAGGCAGTTATAACTGCTCATTTTTTGCAATAATTATAGATATTTACAGTCTGTATTATATTTTATAGGAGGGTTAATTATGAATTACATGCATCATCACAACCAACTGGATCAGAAATTTTTAAACAAAATTGAATTTTTAGATAGCAGGCAAAGGGAACTCCTCATACCACCGGAAACACTTATTAACCAGTTGTCCATTCAAAAAAATAATACTTTACTGGATGTCGGTGCCGGCTCAGGTTTTTTTACAATTCCTATGGCAGCAAGCACATCTGGCAAAGTGTACGCTATGGATCCTGACAGACGTATGCTCAGTGTTATAGAAGATAAGGCTAAGGAAAAAGGACTTACTAACATTGAACTGATTCAGGATTATATTGAAAACTTAAGCATTCAAAATAACAGTATTGATTTTGTTATGGCATCCCTGATACTCCACGAAGTGAGTTCACTAACAAAAGCACTCTCAAATATATTTGAGGTACTAAAATCAGGAGGGCACTTGTTGTGTCTGGAGTATGAAAATGACGACTTGGTAATCGAAGGACCTCCAATGTCCATTCGCATTGGCTCAGAGAAACTCCAAAATGCATTGTCATTAATTGGCTTTAAAATTGTGAAAAAAACTAAAATTAATGATGCTATCTATACTGTTCTAGCAGTTAAAAAGGAGAAGTAAATTATGGAAACAAATAAAGATACACTCATTACCATGCCAGTCAGTAGACTTTTACTCAAATTTTCACTACCTGCTATTGCCGGTATGATTATAAATTCCTTATATAATTTGGTGGACAGAATATTTGTTGGCAGGATTGGTGGTCTTGCCATGACAGGAATAGGATTGAGCCTGCCATTTATGATGATGCTATCCGCCGTAAGTTCATTGATCGGAATAGGAGCCTCCGCACTCATTTCTATTAAGTTGGGAGAAAATGATAAAGATGAAGCCAAAGGGTTACTTGGCAATGCCCTAACATTACTCATTGGTTTAATGCTTTTAATGACACTATTAGGACTTATTTTTAAGACTCCTATACTGAAAGCATTTGGTGCCAGTGAAGCAACGATGTCTTTTGCAGTGGATTATATGACTGTCATTCTCTATGGTGCTGTATTCCAGGGTATTGGAACAGGACTGGTTAATGTGGTAAGAGCTGCAGGACAGCCTGTCAAATCAATGGTGATTGTACTAGTTGGAACGCTTATTAATATTATATTGGACCCACTTCTTATTTTCACTTTTGATATGGGTATTTCTGGTGCAGCTTGGGCAACAATTATCGCACAACTCGTAACGTCCATTATGGTTATACAACACTTCCTCAGTGAAAAGAGTCAAATAAAAATTGAGATGAATCAATTAAGGCTCCGCATAGTGACTATAAAGTCGATACTCAGCATTGGATTTGCTGCATTCGCAATGCAGTTATCTTCTGTTGCCGTCAGCATCATATCCAACAATGCACTTAAAACATACGGCGGTGACGCTGCTATAGGGGCAATGACAATAATCAACTCTGTGATGGTCCTGTTCCTTATGTCGGCTATGGGAGTTACACAAGGAGCTGCACCAATTATAGGCTTTAATTTAGGTGCCAAACGCTTTGACAGAGTGCAACAGGTCTTAAAACTAGAACTATTTACTGTTTCATCAATCTGCACAATAACATTTATACTTATTCAAGCTTTTCCTGTAATGCTTTCAAGTATCTTTACCAGTGAACCAGAACTTATTTCGAAGGCAAGCACCGGAATGCGTCTGTTTTTACTAATGCTTCCTCTTATTAGTGCCCAAATAGTAGGAGCAAGCTACTTTCAAGCTATTGGTGACGCAAAGAAGGCAGCATTTTTAGGTCTTTTAAGACAAGTTCTTTTACTGATACCTTTACTGCTTATTTTACCTAATTTCTTAGAATTAAATGGTGTATGGGGAGCAGGTGCTCTGTCTGACCTTATCTCCAGCCTTATTGCCATCGTCTCTTTAAAAAAGGCATTCAACAATTTGAAAAAACTCGAAAATGTGGAGCTTATGAAAACCATGTAATTTCATTCATCCTTATTCTTATATGATAAATCCAAGACCTAAAGTAAATAGAACAATGAGAGGAGCAGGTATTTTCTTTGAAATCAATAGTATCGCTGTAACAACTACAACTAGAATATTGTCAATAGCAAATCCACTTTTTTGCATCAAGGCGGCGCTTGCTTTCAGGCTCTTTACCATTTTCTACACATCTTATATTTTTCACAAAGAAATCATATCTCTTTAATTCAACTCACTTCCAGTATAGTCCAATTGATTTTGATCTGTCTTGTTTTTCAAATCAATATTCCATCGCAATGGTCGATTTCATGTTGTATAATCTGCGCAATCCATCCGGAATACTTCTGGCACTGTTTTTTGAATTTCATATCCTGAAACTCTACCTCGATATCCTTATATCTGGTGGTCTTGCGAACTCCAATTAAAGAAAGACAGCCTTCTTCCGTCTCGTAAGCACCAGACTTCTTTACTATCACCGGATTAATCATAGCAATATTAGAAAAACCTATATTCACTGCTATTATTCTCTTCTTGACCCCAATCATGTTAGCTGCCATTCCTACACAGCCTGCTTCATTTGCTTTTAAAGTATCAAGTAAATCCTGAACCACTTGCTTGTCAGCTTCGGTTGCCGTTTGTGACTTCTGATTCAGGAAAATAACATCCTTCATTACTGGTCTAATCATTACAAACCTTCTTTCATTTGCTCAAGACAGCTGTATTTCAGAGCAATCTCCTCCCTAGAGATTACATATATTTACTCTATATTTTTTCCGTTCAATGTCATCCAGCCGTTTTAAAGACACTGCTTGCCCATATTCTGAACTGTGTACCGCGTAATGACTTTACCCGGTAACCAACTAAATAACAACATCTAAATTGTAAAAATCAACCTGATAGTCTTTATCATCAGAAGCAGTGTAGGCAAATTTTGTCCACACTGAATTTTTTTCAAGTTCTCCCTCTTTAAAAATGTTTCTTATATGTTTTCCAATTACACTTCTATCTCGTTGGAATAGCTCTGCCATTTGGTCTATAGAAAGCCAGACGGTATCGTTATCAAAGGTAACTTCTATCTTAGTCAAACCATCTTCAGTGATTGGTCGCTTCAGCTGCCTTTTATTATGCTTAATAACATCTCACAAAAACTTCATTAACCCCTTCATAGAACCCAACCGTAAATACTGTTTTTGTGCTGTCCATGCCGTCGGTCGCAAATTTGTTATAGCGGCTCGCGTTCTCCGTAAACGGGTTATCTTCTGTTATATCCTCGAAGTTCGTAATACCCAGTCTGTCCAGCCAGGCTTTTGCAAGAGCGTCCGGTTCAAAATTGTCCCCTTCCAGCTGCTTCAGCCTGAATGCGAAGCCATAAAGTTTTCCAGTTTCCGCATCCACATAAGCTTCCATCAACGCGAATGGTAAATTATCATCGGATACAGGGGGTACGGCGGTGCTGTACTCAATTTGCCAGACGGGTACATTTTTCTGAGGATCAAGCATATAGACTGCAGAATAAAGCTGACCGCTGCAAGGGTTTAAAATTAAATCCTGCACGTTCCTAATTTCTTTAAGGCCAGCACAGGCCCCTATAATTTCGGCCAGTTCGGTTTTGCAGGCCTCCGCTGCCTGATTTACATCAAGTTCATCTGCATAGGCGCCGCGATTGTTTTTCACATAAGCGAATGACATAACAGTATCTCCCCGGCCGGATCGTATGGCCTTTTCGCGAAGGGAAGCTGCGTAATCACTTTGTAGTATATTACGGTTTCCGAGTGCCATTGACACGATATAAAGCCTCTCTTGCTCAGATAACGAAGAATATTGAAAGCTCTCCGGAGATATGGCATTGTTCTCCCTGTGCACTACGCCCATCATGGAATTGTCGCGAAAACGAGCCAGTCTTGCTGGCATGAATATAGAAAGTGCAATAACTAAAGTAACCAGTAACAAAACCACTGCATATTTTTTATTCATTTTTAAAAACCTCCAGAGAGAAGCTTACCGTAGTCCCGATACCGACTACGCTCCCAATCGTCAGCTCCGTGCAATGCAACCGTGCAATTTCAGCACAAAGCGTAAGCCCAAGTCCTGCACCGTGGCGGCTGCGTGAACGTGATTTGTCAACCATGTAAAAAGCTTCGGTAAGTCTGCTCAAATGTTCCGGCGGAATGCCACAGCCGCAATCGTGGATCGTAAACGTATATCTGCCGTCTGCTGCGGTGCCCGTCACTTCCACTAACCCGGATGGTTCGGAGACCTTGACAGCGTTGTCCACCAGATTCGCTACCATCGTTTTTATAAGAGAAATCTCCCCATAAACCTGACGTTCCTCGTATTGAATACGTAAATTGATGTCAAGCTTAGAAAAAGTATCACATATGTATTCGAAAATGGCTTTCACATGAAACGTCCCTGACGGCTTTTCCATACGTTTTAAAACGATCAGGTCCAGCAGATGAAAGCTCAGCTTTTCCAGCCTTCGCCCTTCCTGATAGATATAGTCAGCGGAGAGTATCAGCTTTTCTTCCTCCAGCTTTTGAGATCTCATCATATCCGCATAGCCGATGATTGCGGTCAGCGGTGTCTTCAATTCATGGGCGAATACACCCACAAACTCCTCCTGCGCCCGCGCCGCCGCCTGCAGCTGATAGACATTTTCCTCAAGTGACATGGCCATCTCATTAAAGTCCTGGGTAAGGGATCCAAGTTCATCGCTGCTTATTTTTTTTGCTCGTGCCCCATAATTACCTTTTGCCATCTTTTTTGCGGCCACAGAAAGCAATCTTACGGGACGCGTCAACCAATAGGAAGACATAAAAATAATGATTCCTTCGCAAATCAGAATGACAATGCAAACACGTCTGTAAATCGAAAACCCTGTCTCACGCTCCGTAAACACATTCGTAATATCAGTTAACGTTTCAAGGGAAAGCGAACGGTCAATAATACCAAGCTTTGCAGCCGTTTGGATATAATAGTGTCTGCCAATGGGAATGATCTGATATGCCAGTTCTTTGGCGCTGCTGTCTTCCTCCAATCCATGATTCATATCCCCCGCCATGCTTACACTGCCTGCAGGAAAACCTTCACTCGCGTAAAGTGGAGCACTATCCTCGCCGCATATTCGGACATAGCGGTTCTCGCCGCCCGTATCCAGCCTTTGCGCGATTCGGGCAATGTCCTGATCTTGTAAATGCTCATATTTATAAGGAATGTTCAGTGCTGATATTTCAAAACCGAAGCGGATAATCCCGCTTTCGTCCATTACCTGCTTGGTTTCACGTGCAAGGGATGTCTGAAACATCGAATTCACAATATAATAACCGCCGACGGCGAGGGTAGCTGCGACGATTGAAATTGTCCATAAAAATAATTTCAATGAGAATTTCACTTAGGTACCTCCAGCCTGTAACCAATTTTGAATACGGTAACCAGACAATGCTCCCAGCCCAGCTTTTTACGCAAACGCTGAACGTGCAAATCCACGGTACGGCTGTCGCCGTCGAAATCGCTCTCCCAAACCCGTTCGTATATCATATCACGGTAAAGCGCAATGTTTTTATTGTGTACGAACAGGCTGAGTAAGCCAAACTCTTTTGCGGTGAGTTCTAATTTACGTCCATTCTTATCGGCTCTGTATGCGTCAAAATCTATGGTTACTCCCTCAATTTCCATAACACTTTCGGCTTTGTGATAACGCCTGAGCACAGCTTCTACACGCGCCAACAGTTCCACCATATCAAAAGGCTTAACAAGATAATCATCTGCTCCAAGCCGCAATCCTTTCACCCTGTCGCTGACCTCGTGTTTCGCCGTAATGAATATAACCGGCGTTTTTGTGGGCCGAATGTAGTCCATCAGTTCAAAGCCGGAAACTCCGGGCAGCATGATGTCAAGCAATATCAGGTCAAAACTATTTGCTTCAATCAGGTTCGCCCCTATTACACCGTCCTCTGCCGTTTGGCAATGATAGCCCGCTAATGTAAGCTGCATATCGATTAAATCTCGATTCGCTTTTTCATCTTCTACAATTAAAATTTTCATCATATCTACCAACCCCAATACTTACGCGCCGCCTGTACGACGTCGTCCATTGTTTCTCTTCCTGTAAGTTTGCTGACGAACGCTTTATGAAAATCCGTGTCCTCAAAAAAATATCCGTCACGCTGATAATAAATCGAAAAATCGGTTACGGCATGGGTTTCGTTATTGTCGTCCATTTTGATGTAATTGGCAAGCACGGATAAGTCGGCCCAGCCGTCACCGTCCACATCTTTAAAAGAAATCCCCGGCATTTCGCTGAAGTTATCGTAACCCCTCATGGCCTGAAAATTCCAGAGAACTTGTCCTTCTTTGCCTACAAGGTACAGGACAAAAATATAATGACTGCCCATTTTATAAGTCCCGGGAACTACTGAAACTGCACCGAACTTTTCAAATTTCGCATCAAAAGTTTGATATTTGAGGGGTTTAAAACCACCCTCTATCAGCTCATCCATTGTTGCAGCACTGTACAAAAACTCGGAAGACTGCCCACCTCCTGCAAACGCATCCATCATGTTGATATCTGTATTCATATTAAAACGGTTAATTTTATCGCTAATGCGCCAGTCCCTGTAAAAACCGTCCGTTTTTGCATTTTGAAATAATATATCGCCGATTTTGTATTCCACTCCATCGTAGATGCAATGTGTAATCAACAAAATATCCAAAAGACCGTCGTGGTTAACGTCGCGGGTTCCGATTGCGGCTATTGAAATGTTGGGCTGGAAAAGAGCGCCTTTTTCAACATGGTTACATTCAAGGTCTTCTGTTTTATATATAATGTCACCATCGGCGTCAGCAAAAAACAGTGCGACTCTGCCCACTTCAGAATGAACAGCGGCATACACAACACAGTCTTTTTTCTTGCCACTACTGCCGCTATTCAGCGAAAAGCCGTCGATCACGTGCGCTGTATCTAATGTTATGTAACCATTTGCAGCTACGTCAGCAAGCGTGATTATGGATTGGAACCTGGCGAAGTAGGAAGCTGAGGTGAGAGTTTCGGCATAGACATCAGAAGTCAGAGACAGGAATGCAGTCAGGATTGTCAAACACAACAAAAGCGGAATGTAACTCTTTTTCATAATAGAAACTTCCTCACAATGTTTTTTATTGTTTTATTAAATCTTAACATAAGATTTTCACGAAAGCTATCAGATATTTGTTTATGATACAACTCCGATACATCTTTGAAGCTTTTATGATGGATGAACAAGATAGTATATACTCATCAAACAAAAGAATAAAAGGGGTGTATCAAATGAATAAATTGAAAAAGCTTTTTTACTTAAACCTGTTCTTATTGCTATTAACCACTCCCGCCGCAACGGTATATGCCGATGATCTTCCAGCGGAGGACCAAAACCGGATCCTTGCGCCGTACTTTTTTATAGAAGATGGCGATCCTTCAACAGACAAGTTCCCATTGAAGGAAACGGATGTGAAAACGAACATTAACGGTATGATAGCCGAAACTTTTGTTACACAAATTTATGCGAATGAAGGCCAAAAACCCATTCATGCGATGTATGTTTTCCCGGGTTCAACAAAAGTTGCAGTGCATGGCATGACCATGCAAATTGGCGATGAGATTATCAAGGCAAAAATCAAAGAACGCGTAGAAGCGAAACAGGAATTTGAGGAAGCAAAAAATGAAGGCAAAAGCGCTTCTTTGCTGGAGCAGGAACGTCCCAATGTCTTTACTATGAATGTTGCAAACATCATGCCAGGCGATATCGTTAAAGTTGAACTGCATTACACGGAAACAATCACTTCAACCGATGGTAAGTATGAGTTTGTTTTTCCAACAGTGGTTGGACCAAGATACGTAAGCCCTGCAACTGACGTGTCTGATGACCGAAATGATTTTACAGAAAGTCCGTATATCATGGACGGCAATACACCGCCCGGCAGATATAACATAACGGTTAATTTAACTTCTGCCGTTCCAATTTCAAATGTCAATTGTCAGTCACATAAAATTGTAACAGATATTGATAACAACAAGGCGCTCATCACTTTGGAGAACCCAAAAGAATACGCTGGTAATCGTGATTTTATCCTTGATTATTCGCTTACCGGCAGTGGAATAAGCACCGGGCTTATGCTTAACAAAGGGGGCATTGCTGGAGAAAACACTTCGAAGGAAAACTTTTTCATGCTGACAATTCAGCCGCCGGAACGCGTCACGGTGGACGACATACTTCCCCGCGAGTATATTTTCGTATTGGACGTTTCCGGTTCCATGTACGGTTACCCAATTGACACAGCAAAGAATCTGATCGGGAATCTCGTCAGTAATCTTCGACGCACGGATACCTTTAATGTAGTTTTATTTGCCGGCACATCGGCACAATTGTCACCAAAATCCTTACCGGCAACCGGTTATAACATTAACCGGGCGCTGGATTTAATAGAACAGGAAGAAGGCGGCGGCGGGACGGAACTTGTCCCTGCCCTGCAGTCCGCCATAGATATCCCTCGAACAAGTAAAGATGTGGCGCGCAGCGTCATCATAATAACAGATGGCTACATTGCTGAAGAATCAGGCATCTTTGACATCATAGGCAGAAACTTAGGCGAAACAGACTTTTTCTCCTTCGGGATCGGTGACGGTGTAAACCGTTATCTAATTGAAGGCATTGCAAAAGTGGGACAAGGGGAAGCATTTGTTGTAACAGACCCTGCGAAAGCTGATGAGGAAGCAGCGAATTTCCGCAGCTACATACAATCTCCGATTTTGCGAGATATTAAGGTAACGTATAACGGTTTTGACGCCTACGATGTGGAGCCAAAGAAATCTCCAACACTTTTTGCCAAAAGGCCAATTGTGCTGTATGGTAAATGGAAAGGTGAGGCAGAGGGAACCATTGAAATAACAGGAACGAAAGGCAATGGAGATGCTTACAGGCAGGTAATTCAAGTTGCCGGCGCACAGCCCCAGGAAAACAATTCGGCTTTGCCATACTTATGGGCCCGGGCAAGGGTGGAGCAGCTTATGGACTATGGTATCCAGGAAGATGAAGACAGTATGGTGGAACACGTCAAAAAAGAAGTAACGCAAATCGGGCTGGATTACAGCATGCTAACACCGTTTACCTCTTTCATCGCCATAACAGAACAGGTTCGCAACACTGGTAATGAAGCCAAAGACGTTAATCAGCCGCTTCCGCTTCCACTCCATGTTTCGAATAATTCAGTAGGCTCCTACACCAGCGGCTCTGAGCCTGGAATTGCTGCTGTGATTGTGATTGGAGTACTTACGTTAATGATGGGAGCTGTTCGGCTATATAGGAAGCGTGCGGCATGAAGAAACGATATTTATTTGGGCTGTATCTCATAGGATTGATTGTTATTCTTGGAATAAAATACATTTACAGCAGAGCAGGCTTTGGGGAGCTGGATTTTATACTGGCTCCTACCGCCCGCTGGGTCACGTTCATCAGCGGAATTAATTTCATCAGACAGGCGGAGGTCGGCTACATAAATCACAGCATACGGTTTATAATCGCGCCGGGCTGCTCGGGTGTACAGTTTATGTTGATCACATTTGCTGCACTTTTCTTTCCGCTGGTTCACAGAATGAATTCGGTAGAGAGAGGAGTCTGCTGGCTTGCAGGCAGTTTCCTGTTTTCGTACCCGTTTACAGTTTTAGTGAACGGTATCAGGATTGTGCTGTCAATTTACATTCCTGTATATTTTGACAAGTGGAATATCCAAGCAAACTGGCTTACAGCTGAACGACTGCATACGATTATTGGAACAGTTGTATATGTTACAGCATTGTTGGCTATATACCACCTGGCAGGTCTGTTTTTAAGGTTAAAAAGAAAAACACCACCTGATATTCCCGGTATATTCCAAAGTAAGGTGGTTTTTAAAATGCTTAACCGCTTTGTACCTCCAATCCTTTGCTATTTTTCCATCGTGCTTATTATTCCTTTTCTGCACAATGCCCATAAGAATGACCTTAAGAGATTTGGGGAGTATGCCTCATTGATAATTTCTGTATGCTTTGTTTTGATATTTTTATCATGTATTGTATATACAGTACGGGAACATCTAAGTAGGAAGAGAAAGCAGTGAGTCATCTTCACTATTACAATTAGAATCTTCCATACATTTCTTATACAACATCGTCAAGCATACATACGAAACCAAGATAATAAAAGAATTATAAACTCTCTAGAACATCTATGTTCTAAATTATCAAAATAATTATAAGAGAAAGTACCGGGTAATGATTCAGAGAAAGACTTTATAGCACCAGCAGGAAATAAATTATCATTTCCACCAGCAGTCAGTAATACTGGACAATTTAATCTCTTAACATGTGAAATAGTATCTACAAACCCCAAAGTTCTCCAGCCGCCCTCAATATTATCAATGGAACTAAGCGGTTCGTAATTATATATAATCGATCCAAAACTCCTTGTCATTGGCAAATTAGTTAGAAAAGGTACATCTGCCGCTACACATCTCACTCCTTTATCTTTAAAAATCGAACCTAATAGCATAGAGCATCCTCCGCCTTGACTTGTACCAAAAAACGAAATTCTATTTTCTATTACTTCCGTTTGTTCCATCGCCCATTTAATTGCTAAAATACAGTTCACCAGCCATTGTTTATATCCTTTTTCACCATGACTTAATATCGTGTCAGCTAATACAGGCCAGGTATTATCCCGTTTTTTGGTTTCATCAGGTCCATTTGGCGTAGCATATCCAAGCGGCGAAATATGAAGAACATTATATCCAAGCGAAACCAGTTCTGGATGAGTACTAATTTCCGCACTATATCCGGGGGTATTTACAAGCAACGGTGCTGGCCCAGACATCACCGGTTGCCAGTAACCGTAAAACTCATCCATACCTTCCGGTATGAATTTAACATATCGAAACTCATTTTTTACATGTCTGATCCCCAGGCTGAAGGAAAAACCATTGTCAGATAGAACTTCAGCATTACATTTTATGGAATTAGCCATTTTCCATATAGATTCTACCCATTTGTCTACTTCTTCAGGTTTTGGATAATTTTTAAATTCTTCATAGTTTGTATTCATAGTTGAGCTCCTTATTTACTTTGTATTCATTTCCTTTGCCATAATGTTTAATCTATCATTTTCGGCTTCATAATCTCTTAGAATATGAAGCGCTCTTTCATTAAGAGCACCATATAAAACAGCAGCTTCAACTTGAGGATAGATATATTCTGCGTAAGGTAGCATAATCCTGATTAATCTATAATCAAGATCACCTTCAAGGATTTTTTGAAAGATTATAGAAATTGAATTTCCGTCAAGAAACGGAATTAATCGTTCAAGCAAATTTTCATTGATTGTGTCATATGTTGCGTTTTCCAGCAGTTTGACAACTGCATCATCATTTATGTATTCCGCAAGTGAAACAATGCTTGAAATATCTATTCCATGTTTTGCAAGACCTTTTGCCATTTTGTCAAGTAAACTGGGCTTTAGCAACGGTGCGATATTTACAATATCAGATATGCATTGTTTATCCAATTCACTGCATAAATCTTGTCCTTCCACAGCGCTTTCAAGAATGGCGGCTTCCTTTTCAGTTGGATGGCCGGAACTAATAAGTTCATCAAGAGTGATGCCGAAAACATCTGCAACTTCAATTAAAATAGATATATCGGGGAAACTGTCTCCGCACTCATATTTTGATATTGCTTGACGGGTCAGGTTGAGTCGTTCAGCAAGTTCAGTTTGTGTCATGTCTGCTTTCTTACGAAGCCTTGAAATATATGCGCCAAATTTTTTTATATCAAACATAAACGATACCTCCTTATATTCAGAATATCGTGGATGCAAAGACAAATCAAGCAAAGGATAGTTGCTATTAACCATATCCAATGTTGTGTCACATATTGGGTAAGCCTGATTCGCGTACCGGGTGGATTGGTATGGCAAAAAGTATTGATGTACCCTTGTGCATTTCGTCTCCACCAATTCAAAAATAGATCAACACCTACTCATAGCACCATCTATAAAAATAGCGGTATTAAAAAGGTTAACAATATATAAAGCATAACTGCCATTGCTACAAACAAAACTAATGGTATTTTTCTGCCTGCAAAACTATTAGTTAATGCCCCTTTCTTTGGACATACAACAATGCATTTTTGGCAGTTAAAACATTCAGCCGATATTACCTTCTTCATTTTATGCACCTCTAGATTTGAGGGACATTTCTTTGTGCATAACGTGCAATTGATACACTTATCTTCGCATCGGACGATACCACTGGGGCTAAACCGACCTGCAACTCCGGCAACAGCACCCTGTATGCAGATATATTTGCAGAAGAAATTATCAATAAAGAATGAGCCAATAATTGTTACAAAAATCAACACAATACTTATCCAGGCTAATCCAGGCAATATTATGCTATATTGCTCAAACACATCGTCAACACTGACTAGCAGCAGAGACTTGCCGCTTGCAATGGATAATACTGCAAAACCTGTAAGTATGATGTATTTCGCTGTTCTAAGATATTTATCGAGTGTTACCGGAACTGTGACCCTTTTTTTTAAAAGCTTGAATCCTATATATCCAACAGCCCTTTGCAGCGCCCCCACCATGCACAAAAAACCACAAAAGCTTCTTTTAAAAATAATGGCAAACAA
This sequence comes from Bacillota bacterium, assembly GCA_023460575.1. Taxonomy (GTDB): domain Bacteria; phylum Bacillota; class Clostridia; order Lachnospirales; family Lachnospiraceae; genus Lacrimispora. The sequence continues at coordinate 14,712 of JAEWPQ010000056.1, read as the reverse complement.
AATAAATATTATTAGAACTGACATAATGCTAAGTTGAACTTCATTTTCGAAAATCTCCTCAATAAGGGAACTAAAAACAAGCGGGATTATTATTAGAAAAATAGGAATGGTCGTTTTTGCTAAATTCTTAGTATTAATATTCATTATATGACCTCCGTATATTTGGTTTTATTTACATCTACCGATTTCAGTACAGTTGTTGCAAATTAATATTACATAATAAAATGATTAAATATACCAATCTGTTGTAATTAAAATCTCCACAAAAAAACCTCCTGTTTATTTATGTGATAATAATATCAAATCACATTAAACAAACAGAAGGTATAAAATTAAACAAATCCTAAACTCTTTCTTTTTCAATTTATTTCTTATCTATTCAACCGGTATCCCGCACCCCATACTGTCTCTAAGATTTTGGGGTTTTTACGGTCATCCTCAATTTTTTCACGAATACGATTAATATGCACCATAACCGTCGCGCTATCCCCAGCATAATCATATCCCCATATTTTTTCAAACAATTGTTCCTTCGAGAAAACAATATTAGGATTTTCAGCCATAAATTTTAATAATTTAAATTCTCGGTTAGGAAAACGAATTTCTTGCTCACCCTTATAGACCTTCCATCCATGCAGAAGAACTCGAATATTACCTATTAGTATCTCATCGCCCTTCTCATCAAACTCTATCTGATTGGCTTCTGTTAATCGACTATACTGTCTTATATTTGCATTTACTCTTGCTACAAGCTCAGCGGGATCAAAAGGTTTAGCAATATAATCATCTGCACCAAGTCCCAGACCACGAATTTTATCAACAGATTCCGTCCTTGCCGTTACCATGAGAATCGGAATATTAAGTTCACCTCTTATCTCTTTGCATAACTCATAACCATTCTTCCCGGGAAGCATAAGATCCAGTATTATTAAGTCAAAATTTTCCATATGCAGAAGCGGAAGTACTTTATCTCCATCACTTACAATAAATGTTTCAAACCCACTAGCTTCCAGATAAGCCTGTTCTATCATACTGATATCATCATCGTCTTCGACAATTAGAATTCTATATTTTGCATTCATCTAAATCACCTCATTCAGCCAAAATTGGTAGCCTTATTCGAATAGTAAGACCATTGCTGTTTTCTGCATCTACTGTGCCTCCCATAGCATTCACTAGATATTTTACAATATAAAGACCTAGACCATTCCCTTCTTTTATCTTCCTTGACTCATCGCCTCGAAAAAACTGTTCAAAAATATGGGGAATCTTATCTTCTGAAACTCCACAGCCATTATCAGAGATCTCAAGTACTACATATGCATGTTCTTCAAAAATATTAATGGTAATTTCAAGCTTATCTGTTTCTGCATATTTTTTACTGTTTTCCAGTATATTATCAAGTATTCGTTTCATTTGTTCTCGGTCAACATTTGAAAACAAACCTTTTTTTACATCTTTTATTTTAATTTTTATAGATTCATTCTCTATCAATAATTCGTATTTTTTCACATAGGCTTCCAGATACTCACTCCACTCTGTCTTTTCAAAAAACAGTGGCATATTACCTGTTTCAAGTTTTGAGAAATAAAATAACCTTTCCAAAAGCCGATCCATTTCTATCGTTCGTCTATAAGCTGTATCAAGAAATTTCTCTCTTAATTCAGGTGTTGCAGCAACCCCATCCTTGAGACCTTTTATTGTTCCTCTAATTGCCGTTAATGGAGTCCTTAAGTCATGAGAAATTCCCGCCACCATTTCAACTCTCACCTTTTCATAAGACTCCTTTTCCGCATTAGCTTCCGTTATATGTTCCTGCATTTCATTAAATGCGTCACAGACATATTCAAATTCAATATCTCCCTTGTATTTAACAGGTTCAGAAAAATTTCCTTCTTTCATTCTTTTTGCTCCTTCTGACAATGCATCTAAAGGATTTGTGATATGTTCTATAAGTCTCTTAGTAAAAAACTGACTAATTATGAGTAAGGCACCTATACAAAATATACCATCAATCAGCAATAGTATAAGTATAGTAGTCCAACTATTTTTTTGAGACCAGAATTCATGATATTCTCCTGCAATTGCAAACACTTTCATTTTCTCATTCATAACATTTTGTGTTAGCACAGTCATATAGTCTTGTACATAAATATGCACCTTTCCATCTGTTTCCAAATAATCTCCTATTTCATTTATAAGCTCACTCACAGGAAAATCAGTATTTGAGTAAATCACTTCACTATCTATTTCAACGCAAATAGAAAATCCATACCTTTTCAATTTTGCTGCAAGATTGTTTATTGCCTCTTCTTTTGGGGATGGATTCCAATCTGCCAGGATATTTCTTATTTGTTCGGTATTATCTGCTAACTCAGACGAACCAATCATGCTGCTTTTATATGTGCTCTCATATAAATTTATTAAAAACATATTAACGAAAAGAAATAGACTTAAAGTTACAAGTACCATTCTGGTATTAGAATTAAAAATTCTGCGTTTTACCGTCTGCTTTTCCTTATTCATCGTCCTCCTCCTCGTAATAGGTGTTACAGAGAAATCATCAATGTTTCTTCTGATAATCTTCTAATTGCAATTCCTGTTGCTTTTGTAAAGAATCTTTTACTGTTGAAAACCTGTTATTAAAATTATTATACAACAAGATTCCTGATATAACTTTAAAAATAAATCCAGTTATCAAAATTATCCGCTAATCCAGCAGAAACAATCGCTGTAGATAAACTTGTACCATATGAAAATGTATAAACTTGTGGGATACCAATCGTCGCTAAACTCCTCAACCCTATCAAAAATACCCGTTATCTAATCTGTCTCCTCAACCCTATCCCTTTTTGTATCATAGATTGTTCTCCCAACAGAAAAAACAAAGGTTTCCGGGCAATGACATCCTCCGCTCATATTCATATTCGGAAAGTCCCATGCTCAGAAACACCTTATTTCAAGCCTTTTCAGCCCTCTCTACTTTGCTACCCTTGACATCAATACTACCGTCTCAACGTGTGTCGTTTATCGATTACGTATTTTATAATAACACGTATCTTTACCATTTGATACTTATTATTACCGTAAATACGCGATAAAAAAGAAACTCTGATACCTGTTGTTATTTAACAAAACCTATTATTATCTATTGAAATCTGTACACGGTTGTCAAATCGTGGTCATTGACAACATAAGGCGGGACCCGAATGCCGGATACCCGCCTTTATTTTGTTCACGATTTCATTAATTGTTATATTCGTTTACTTCGAAGTTTGATATCTGATCGTATGAGATATTCACTTACCGTTCGTTATGAATTTCACGTATATCCAATCCTTAGCCAAATCTACAATCCACCGATGTAACTTTAGAATACCATTTTATGGTAAAACAAATTGCTTAGCCGTCGTTAGTATCTTAAAGGTTAATGCACAAACAGATTTAGCCTTCACATTAAGGGTCTTTCCGCTTACATTACTGCTATATATAATTCCCGTATGGAAGTATCTAATATACCCATACTCAACTCCATCGCTTCTCACAAGAGCTTTTTTCTCATTAACATTTTCATAACATCGGTCATCATTTACCCACACATCTCTATATTCATCCAAACTCGTTCCTATTTCCTTTGTGACTACATGAATCTCATTCTTTTCATCAAGTGCCAGGTCAATAATTTCCAATGATGTCAATTTTGATGAATATACTGGAGTAATATCTAATGGTACAACATTCTTTTGTTTAACTGATAAATTATTTAAATCCAAACTTGTCCATCCTTTTGGCAGATAGCTGTTACTATTGGTTGCTGCGTGGGCCTTGAAAGAAAATCCACTCAGTGAAGCAACTACAAGAACCATGATCATAACTGAAACAATTTTTCTTACCTTTCTCATAATAATCTCCTCTCAAATATGTAATTTTAGTTCCTAAATTATTTTAGTTCCTAACTATACAGATTACAATGAAATTACAACGCAAATTTTTTTAAATTAAGTCGAATTTGAGAATAAATTGTAGAAATTTAGAAAATGCGGCTACATTTAGGATAACCGCCTTTTACTCTGCCAATCCCGGATACTGCAGCACCCCATCCTGATCCGGCGTGAGCTTCACCGGCTCCGTTATCATCTTTCCATCAACGTCCACAGCATAGATCTTCCCGGAATTCTCAACCAGCTGTGATTTACACATAGCCCCGTCTGGTCCCAGGTAATACCATGCGCTATTATACTGGTACCAGGTATTAGTAACCATGATCCCGGCAGCATTAAACCAGTACCAGAGATCCTTTTCTTCATCATGGTGCCAAGCATTCCGCACGCATTCCCCTGTATCGCCATTGTAAAAACGCCAGCCACCCTCCTCTTCTTTCCAGCCGGATCCATACGATGTTTCAGGGATTTTATTTCATGCTCATGCGCCTCCAATTTAACCGCAACCTCCGTTTCAGTCATTGCAGCACCTCCGTTTCATTTATTTAGTTGCCAGAATCTCCTGTTTCTCTGCATCAGTGATCCAGTCTTTAATTACTGCATTTGCCAACATAGTAACCGTAAGAGGTCCTTTACCAGCTGCGTACAATCTCATCAATGTATCAAACATAATTATCCCTCCAGTCCTGCTAAAACTAATTTGTCAACGGTTGCTCTTAAGGATTCAATCTCAGCCGTCTGGGCAGCTACTTTTTCGGCGAGTCTTTCGGCAGAATCCAGCTTTTTGAAATGGGCGATCATCACATCTACCTTAATATCCGTTACGCCGTCCTCATCCTTACCGACCACATAATCAGACTGCTCAGTTATTCTTCCGGCATATACCAGATCAGAACGATTCCAGTCTGTATTTCCAGATAAATTAATCTGTGTGATTTCACCATTGGTTTTCAAAAGAGCCTTGACTTGATCAAAGGAAGCCGCACCTTTTTGGAAGGTGATAGTTCCTCCTGATTCTCTCAATTTCTGTCCATCGGGAACCAGGTCGAAAGCCTGATCCCCAAATTTAATTTTTTCGATATTAATCATGATTAAATTCCTTTCTGCCCATTCCGGGCATAAAAATAAGCCCCATTAAGGGACTGTTTTACAAGTTTATTTACTTACTCAAATAGCAATTTTGTAAAAACAAAAAATTGATTTAATTACTATATCTTCTTTTAAATTTTTACCCAGAAGAAAGCGCTTAGTTTAGACCAAGCGCTTGTTATTACTTATTATGACATTTAAAAGTGGGATGTGCGAGAAAGTTTAGATATATTACCAATCAGCTTTTTATCTTCAAGCCTTTTAATAAATATTGGATATCCGACACAATTAGTTTCTAATTTAAAAATCCGCTTTTCACCACAATAAACAACAATACCATTAACCTCTTTTTTTATTTTAGTAATATCCTCAAATTTGAAGGTTTGTGGCTTTTTTATTACAGCATTATATGTAATTGTATCTTCAGATACTTTTATATAACTCATCTTGCAATAATAAGCCATTAAAATACCTAAAAAACTTAATATAATAAAAAAAACATAAATCCACCATTCAGCTGTATCTGGGAATATTACAGCCAAAATTGTAAATGCAAAAAAAACAACAGCACAGCTTATACCAACCCAAAAATAGGATGCAGGTTGAGTAATAATAAAGTCATTAGGCAAAAAACTTTCTTCCGCTTTTTTGTCACTTTTTTTCATAACATTATAGAATAAGAAAAATAGAAACATTAGCGCAGCGTAAATTAAATAAAACATAATTGTCTCCCTATCATTAGTATTTTATAGCAATTCTTATATGACCATTATACTTCGAATTAAAAAATATAACAATGGAATTTCTATAATTGATAAATGACCATTTTATGCTTTTGGGATAATACCATTAATTATAATTTCCGTTGTATTATTTATTGTTCCGGAAAGTAATCTATAAAACATCTGATTATAGTTACTCGCATATGTAAGCCCGTTTGCGAATCCCGTAGTGATGGGAAGTACACAAGTTGCTATTTGAGATGGAAAAGTCAACATCGGAGTATCAGTAGTGGGTGTTCCCGTTGGCATAATTGTTATTGCAATGGCGTAGTAATCTGAATGTTCTATCACATTCTGCCGTGTAATATGAAATACTCCTGTATCTGCCAATGTGATTTTTTTTCGTAAATCAGTACTATACCATTGACTCCAGGTATATCCACTGCCAGTGGCATGCTGATACCTTGTAATCGGAGCTATAGCAATTAATAGCCGCATTGAGACGTGCGTTGAGAAAACTTGTGTACTTGCTGAAGAGTTGGGGCATCACTACACTTCATCAGGTGATATACTGGACTTGGATAGTGTAGGCAATAAAAAGCAGGAGCGCGCCGCGCGGCTCTGGGCGTACAATGATATGATTACAATAGAAAAACTGATTTCTGTCAAAGAAGCCGGCTGTTCTAATCGATACGAAATCGCCGAACATCTCAATGTTACTGAATCCTTTCTCCAAGAGTCAATAGACTGTTATCACTCAAAATATGGTCTTGGCTTTCAGAGAGGCGAGTACATAATAATTTTCGAGCCATTTAACATTTACAGAATGGCATAGCATAATAGGATGGAAAAAGCCCCAGGAGCTGCGAACTCCCAGAGCTTTTCACATAAATTCTCTTACCGGGCGCGCCGGAAAGAAATGATATTTTAGGCACCTATATTATATCATTTTCAGGATGCGCTGGCAAGAGGCGTATTTTTTATACCCAAAAATAGAAAGGAAATGATACTATGGGACAATTACGAACAAGAAAACGAGGATCTTCCTGGCAGTACAGCTTTGAAGCTGCCCGGGTGAACGGGCAGAGAAGGTCTGTCATGAAAAGCGGGTTCCGCACAAAAGAAGAAGCACTCAAAGCCGGGACCCAGGCTATGAATGAGTATAATAACTCCGGCCAGTCCTTCGCTCCATCAGAACTGAGCATAGCTGACTACCTAGACTACTGGTTTGACAACTATTGTAAAATGAACCTTAAATACAACACGCAGCTGGGGTATATACAGATTATTGAAAATCATTTAAAGCCCCAGTTCGGACAGTATAAGTTAAAGGCTCTGACTACCGCTGCTATCCAGGAGTATGTAAACCGATTAAAGATGCAAGGGCTTTCCCGGTCTTCCGTTGTCGGAATTTTATCCGTACTGTCAGCTGCTTACGAATACGCAATAGAGCCCCTGGCATATACTCGGGAGAACCCCTGTGAACGTGCCAGAATGCCAAAATTTGAGCGCAAGCCAAAGGAACGGTACATAATCTCTCCAGAAGATTTCAAGTGCATTCTGGAGCGCTTTCCGGAAGACAACATTTTTCATTTACCTCTCATGATCGGTTACTATACCGGGTTGCGGATCAGCGAGGCGTTCGGGCTCACCTGGGATGACATTGATCTGGAAAATAGAACACTCACTGTAAATAAAACAATTTTAAAAAGGAATTACGGAGTTGATGCCCGGAAGGTTCTGGAGCAGAAAGGCAAGAAAGAAGAAAAGTCGGCCTGGTACTTTAGCACGCCTAAGACAGAAAGTTCTAACCGCACAATAAAGTTTGGTACAGCTCTTTACAACGCCTTCAAGCATGCCAAGGCCACACAGAAGAAAAACCGGCTTTTATATGGAGAATATTACATAGAACATTATTTGAAGCCTGAGAAGGATGAAAAAGGTGATCACATGTACCGTATCATTCCGGTTGAGCGTATCGTCGAATGTGCCATGAAAAGAGTTGAAATGGTCTGCATCAGAGAAAACGGTGAATTCGTAAGTACCGATTCTTTCAAGTACTGCAGCCGGGTAATTCACAATGAGCTGAAGCTCGCCTTTGACTACCACTCACTGCGTCACACCCACGCCACGATGCTGGTCGAGAACGGGGCAGATATAAAAGATGTACAAGCCCGTCTGGGGCACTCCAATATCAATACCACCCTGCAAACATACACCCACGCAACCGATACGATGGCTTCGCGGAGTGTAGATATATTTGAAAAGGCGGCTTCCATTTGACAACATCTCAAAAAAGGGTTGTCACCGCCCACCGTTGCCAGTCCTGAAACCTGCTTAAATCCTTATTTTATACGGGTTAATAAGCACACGGTTTCAACGTGCGTCGTCCAAGGAAACATATCGCACCCTCTCACCTTAACAAGCCCATACCCTCTCTCCGCCAGATACTTCAAATCCCTTGCCAGCGTTGCAGAATCACAGCTGACATACACCACCCGCTTCGGTCCCATCTTCACAATGGTCTCCAGACATTTCTCATCGCACCCTTTCCTTGGCGGGTCCACAACGATTACATCAGCATAGACCTGATTCTTTTCATACTGTTCCGGCAGTACTTCCTCTGCCTTCCCCACGAAAAACTCTGCGTTCTCAATGCCGTTCAGCCTTGCATTCTCCCTTGCATCATCAATTGCCTGGGGAACGATCTCCACTCCATAGACCTTCTTCGCCTTCTGCGCCAGAAACAGGGATATAGTTCCGATTCCGCAATACAGATCCCAGACAGTCTCGCCGCCGGTAAGCCCCGCATACTCCAAAGCAGTTCCATATAACTTCTGAGTCTGCACCGGATTGACCTGATAAAAAGAAAGAGGGGAAATACGGTATTGTACGGAACCAATATAATCCGTGATATATCCAGGACCATAAAGATTCTCCACCTTGTCCCCGAGAATCACATTGGTCTGTTCCTTATTTATATTCAGAGATATGCTTGCCATTCCGGGAATCTCAAGCAGACTTTTCACCAGTTCCTCACTGTGAGGCAGCTGATTTCCGTTAATTACCTGACACACCATCAGCTCTCCTGTCTGAAAACCCTTCCGGATCAGCGTATGTCGAATCAGGCCCTTATGAGTGCTCTCCTCATAAGGAGTCAGATGATACCGCTCCATATGAGCTTTCATACGCGTCAATACCTCCTGGTTTTCCTCCACTCCTAACAGACAGTCCTCACACCCGATAATAGCATGAGTCCTTCCTGCATAAAAGCCCGCTACGGGCTTTCCTTCCTTATCCAGTCCCCAGGGAAACTGCGCTTTATTCCGATATCTCCATGGCTCGTCCATTCCCATAATAGGCAGCATAGGAACATCCGTAAAACCGCCGATACGGGTAATGTTGCCATATATTTTACGCTCCTTATAACGAAGCTGCTCTTCATATCTCATGGCCTGCAGCTGACAGCCTCCGCACTGCCTCCCTACCGGACACCGGGGAGTAATTCTGCCTTCTGACGGCTTGATGATTCGCTCTAAGTGTGCAAAACCGTAGGATTTTTTCACCTTCATTGCTTTTGCTTCCACCTGATCTCCGATTACTGTATCCTTTATAAACCACGTAAAGCCATCGGTTTTGCCGATTCCTTCTCCGGTTTCACTCAGATCCTCAATCAACACCCGGATCCTGTCATTTTTCTTCCACTCTGCCATTTTATCCTCCAATTGACTCCTAATCTGAACTAATTGTATCCTGTTTTCTTTCAGGAAGCAAGAAAAAAAGGAGCTAAACACCTCCGGTAAGACAGGCCGTCTTCCTTCGTTGTTCAGCTCCCGAAAATTTATTTGCCTTTTCCGTTGGCTTTTTCCATATGGATATTTTTACCTTTTATTTTTACATCTTTCATTGCATTTAACACGGCATCTGCGTTTTCTCTTGGAACCTCTACAAATGTATATTTGTCATACATGTCAATGCTTCCAACCATCTTGCCGGGCATACCGGATTCTCCGGCAATGGCACCAAGAATATCACCTGGCTTTACGTTCTGGTTCTTGCCGATGTTAATGAAAAGACGAGCCATGTCATCTCTGGAAGAGGAATCATATCTTCCACTGTTTCCTCCACGACCGCCGCCGCTGCCGCTGCTGCTGCTTCTTCCTCTGCCTCTGCTTCCATTTCCGCCTCCGAAACCTTCCAGCTCGTCAAGGGAACGGGGTTCTCTGGTATCGATGATGTCTTCATTCTCTTCACCCATCATCATACGTAAGAGGGCTGCTGCAAGATCAAGAGAGGTGTAATCCTCTTCCAACAGCTTCTTCTCAATGATATTAACTGTCTTGCTTAAATCTGTATCACCGATGGTAGCTGCAACACCTTCCAGGATCTTGTCTACCTTGATGGCTGTTACATCGTTAAGTGATGGAATTGCCTGAGGTACGATCTTGGTCTTACAGTAACGCTGAATGTCACGAAGCTTATATACTTCCTTGCCTACCACGAAGCTGAATGCGATTCCTTCACGACCGGCACGGCCTGTACGGCCAATACGGTGTACATAGTACTCGTCATCCTGGGGAAGATCATAGTTAAATACCGCTTCTACGTCATCTACGTCGATTCCACGGGCTGCCACATCGGTTGCCACAAGAATCTCTGTCTTACCATTACGGAAGCTGTTCATAACGCGGTCACGCTGAATCTGCTTTAAATCACCGTGAAGACCTTCAGCAAAATACCCTCTTCCCTGAAGGGACTGTACCAGTTCATCTACCTGCTTTTTGGTGTTGCAGAAAACAACGGAAAGCTTCGGTGCATACATGTCTAAAAGACGGCACATTACTTCCAATTTACTCTTTGGCTTCACCTCATAGTAATACTGGGTTACTTTCGGCACTGTCAGTTCTTTCTTTACTACCTTTACATTTACAGGTTCTTTCTGGAACTTTCTTGCAATATCTGAAATCGCCGGAGGCATGGTAGCTGAAAACATAACTGTCTGCCGTTCTTCGGGAAGCTGACTTAAAATGGTTTCCATATCCTCTAAAAATCCCATGTTCAGCATCTCATCTGCCTCATCCATAACAACCGTATGGACAAAATCAAACTTAACGGTTTTCCGGCGCATATGGTCCATAACACGTCCCGGTGTTCCGATGATGACCTGAGTACCGTCTTTTAAGGAACGGATCTGTTTCACGATGTCCTGGCCGCCATAGATAGGGACGACCTTCACACCATGCATATATTTAGCAAGCCTGCGGATCTCATCTGCCACCTGAATAGCAAGCTCTCTGGTTGGACAGAGGGCCACCGCCTGAAGCTTTTTTACCTTAGGGTCAACTTTTTGTAACAGGGGAATTCCAAAGGCAGCGGTCTTTCCCGTTCCTGTCTGGGCCTGACCGATAATATCTCTTCCTTCCATCTGAACCGGAATTGCCTGGGTCTGGATCGGAGATGCCTCTTCAAATCCCATATCTGCTACTGCCCGCAGAATTCTTTCATCTAAATGTAACTCATCAAATCTAACTGTTTCCATAAATGATTAATTCCTTTCTCATTGCCAGCCGGGTTCTTATGTTGCCGACGGCCGCACAAACACACTATCGCAAATAAAACGAGAGGTATCAGGCACGTTTCAGACCTTCATCCTCTCGTTTCACACGAATGTAAAGTATACCAGATTTTTTTCCCCGTGTCAAGGGAATCAAATTAATTTTCTATTGATCTAATTTAGAAGCAAATTCTTGTAAATGCTATTTTTTTAACCACCCTTTTCTGGTAAAATACCATATTTCCAAAACTATCAGGAGTATGCTTATGAGGATACAAAGCGGATATCCGTAAGTCCAGCCAAGTTCGGGCATATTTTTAAAATTCATGCCATACCAGCCTGCGATCAGAGACAGAGGAGCAAAAACAGCGGTCACCATGGTAAGAAAGGACAAAGCATGATTCTGCTTCATTTCCATACGCACCTGATACATCTCACGGATCTGCTGGGCATATTCCCGCAGTTCCCTTCCGTAATCCGCAAGCCTGGCCATTCTCCCTGTAAGCAAGTGAAACAACGCCTGTTCTTCCTTCTTTAAAAGACCATTGTAATTCTCCGTTAAGGTCTGACTCATATTCATCAGCTGCCCATAATAGGACGTAACCTTTGCAAGTTCCTTCCTGGCCTTTAGAATAATTCCCAGCACGTCTTCCTTTCCCCTTCTGCCGCTCATGATTCTGTCTTCCATTTCTGTTAAGTGTTCCTCATATTTCTGAAGATATTCAATCTCGTCCCTGACCTGGTATTCCAGAAACTCAAACAGGAGATGAGCCGGGTAGACTTTGTCAAAAATCTGCGTCTTATCCATCTCCTTCAGCATTCTGTCAGCTTCCCCGCTGTCGTCTATCAGGATAAGACGGTTCTCATTCATGTAATAGCCAATTACCAGCGGACGCTTTAAAGGATTTTTCTTCACAGGTATCACCAGCGTACCGATCACACAGTCTTTTAACAAATCCGTCCTGCAATACTGGCCCCGTTCCAGATTCCGGATAAGCAAATGATCCTCATAACGGGTATGATGTCTGTTTGTGTATTCTTCCCTGCTTAAAATTTCAATCAGAACAACATCCTCTGATACCGATTCTTCCGCTTTTACAGGAATCAGTCTTTTGTTTAATTTATATCTCACATCTGTTTCCTCCTAAAACCCGATACTTGGCCTTCTTTCCAGACCTGCCTTTTTAAAGTTTAGTACCTGATATTCCTGTTGTCAATAGAACAGGCCCTTTTGGCAAAAGCTTCGGACTCCCATCCTAGTTTTGCCAAAAAGACCTGTTTTAAATAGGAAACTTCTGAAATCAGTTATACTTCAAATAACTGATGTACAATCTCTGCAATCAGTTTTGCAGTTCCGGTCACACCAAGTAAAGAGGAGTCAATCATCAGCTGCTTATGCTCCGGATCACCGGGTAAATAACCTGCATACTTTTTGTGATATGCATTCCGGGCCTTATCTACAGAGAGGATCATCTTTTTTGCCTCAGCCTCTGTCATCCCAAGTGTCTCCACGCAGTTTTCCAGACGTTTCTCATAAGAAGCATAAATAAAAATGTTGATGTTATTCTTATGTTTCTCCAGAAGAAAATCAGAGCATCTGCCAACCAGAATGCAGCTTGATTTTTTTGCCAGATCCAGAATAATACCTTTCTGAACATCAAATATAATATCCTGCATGTATTCCTCATCAGTTCCAAGAGGAAACATTCTTGGCAGAAAGCTGTACCTGGACTTTTCCTCTTCGTTGCTCACCGTCGAAACCGGCAGATTCAGCTTATTTGCAACTTCCTCTACAATATCCCGGTCATAAAACTCCACTCCCAGAATTCGCGACAGCTCCTTAGCGATGGAGCGTCCAAGGCTGCCGAATTCGCGGGTAATGGTGATCGTAAACTTCTCCATAACAGATGTACCTCCCTAACCGGTTACAATTGTTTTCTGATATCCCCTGACTACACAGCTGAGTGTAAAGCAGATGGCAAAATAGCAGAGGGCCTCAAAAGCAAACAGCAGCATCATTCCCCTGACATCGTAGATGCTGCCCAGTACAACAGCGCAGTTTCTCATAAATTCTGCTACGTCCACCATCTTTAAGAACGAGGTATCCTTGATAATGGTAATGACCTGGCTTAAGAGAGCCGGAATGACTTTTTTATACGTCTGCGGCAGAACAATGTACCACAATGTCTGTAAAAAGCTAAAGCCCTGTGACTGCGCCCCTTCAAACTGTCCCTTGGGAATGGAGTTTAATCCGCCCCGGAAGATCTCTGCCACAACTGCAGAAGTAAACAGGGAAATGGCAAATACCGATACTCCTACTTTATTCCCTTTTACCGTAAAATAGATCCAGAGAATCCACAAAAGATTGGGGGTGCAGCGGAAAAATTCAGTATAGACTGCAACCAATGTTCCAGCCCACCTCCATTTGCCGGAAGAATAGGTACGGATGAGTGCCAGTATTGTTCCAAAAATTATGCTGATTATGGTCGCAAGTATGGCGATTATTACCGTCATCTGCAAACCTTTCAGCATGAAAAGTACATTTGCCGGTGTAAATATCTGTTGAAATAATTCTAACATGCTGCCTCCTCGTCTGCCTGTATATCAAGCTTTTTTGCAACCGGCAGCCGCATGGAGCGGATCTCTAAATATCTTGCCAGTCTGGCTAACGGGAAACAGATAATAAAGTACATCACTGCACTGGTAAAATATGCCTGGGCAAAATACCCTCTGTCAGCGCCCCAGGAATCCGTAAAATACATCAGATCCATACCGGCAACCATGGCCAGAATGGAAGTATTCTTAACCAGATTTAAAGCCTGATTGGCGAGAGGAGGCATAATAATCTTAATCGTCTGAGGCAGAATGATATGATACATGGTTTCCAGATAGCTAAAGCCCTGGGATGCTGCTGCCTCGGACTGCCCCTTTGGAATGGCTTCAATTCCGGTTCTTATAACCTCAGAAATATAAGCACCATGATATACTCCTACACCGATCACTCCTAATACAAACTTGGGGATACGGAACCCTGAACTGGAAAATAGCATGGGAAGAACCGAGTAATAACACATGACCTGCAAAGCCAGAGGCGTATTCTGTATGAATTCCACATAAATTCGTGAAATAATCTTAAGCAGCTTCCACTTGGATGATGAGAACATGCCGAATATCACTCCAAGGACCAGCGCAACCGCCAGTCCTACCAGTGATATTTTAAGTGTCATAAGAAATCCAGGGATATAATATTCGGGGAATGCCGCAAAAAGGGCACTCCATCGTTTTCCATCAAAAAGACCTTTAATCATGTCATTTTTCCTTTACTTAAAACAGCTTACTGTAATCCCCACTGATCCTGAAGTTTCTTCATGGAACCATCAGAAAGCATGGAAGTAACTTTTTTCTC
>JAEWPQ010000055.1 GCA_023460575.1 Bacillota bacterium | reverse complement strand
CTAAAATCTTCACGACTGGCGCTACCGGTTTCCCAGGATGCACACATATTGAAGCAGATGAAAATGGAAAGAAAGATTTCTCAGCAATCATTGAGCTTGCAAAGACACTTCCAAGTCCGGAAGAAATCGAAACTGGCTCTATCATAGGCGGATTCGCACATAATCAGGTATTTGCACTGGCTGACCAGGTGGTTGATGCTGTAAAATCCGGCGCCATTAAGAAATTCTTTGTAATGGCAGGCTGCGACGGCAGAGCGAAATCAAGAAACTACTATACAGAGTTCGCAGAGAAGCTTCCAAAGGATACGGTAATCCTGACAGCAGGCTGTGCAAAATATAAATACAACAAGCTGAATCTGGGCGATATCGGCGGTATTCCGAGAGTCCTTGATGCAGGTCAGTGCAACGATTCCTATTCTCTTGCAGTAATTGCAATGAAGTTAAAGGAAATCTTCGGACTGGCTGATATCAATGAGCTTCCCATCGCTTATAACATTGCCTGGTATGAGCAGAAAGCAGTTATCGTGCTTCTTGCACTCCTTCATCTTGGCGTAAAGAACATTCACTTAGGACCGACATTACCAGGATTTTTGTCTCCTAATGTTGCAAAGGTGCTTGTAGATACCTTCGGTATTGCAGGAATCGGAGAAGTGGATGATGATATCGAATTATTCATGAATGCATAATTAAATATATTAAAAAAAGTCCATCGGATCTGTTGTTTAAAACAGCAGTCTGATGGACTTTTTTATTCTCATACAGTACTGTTTTTACCATTATCCATATTTTTCCAAAACTATCAAAGTTAACAACATAAGACGGCAGATTAAAATTCATTCATGGAACGGTTATATAATGCAATTTGTCGAAAAAAGTATTTTGTTGTAAAAGTGCACAAAATATAGAACATATTTTTATGAAATTTCACATCTTGAATAATATCCGGATGTAAAGTAATATATGTATAAATTAAATTAATTAATTAATTACTTTTACATTTTCCAGAGGTGATATATGAAAGAACTAAGTATGGAATTGATAGACGGTTCCACATGGCTTACGCCTGAAGAAATTACAGGCAAAATGGAGGAATACGCCTCTTACCTCGATGAAGTAAAGTACG
This sequence comes from Bacillota bacterium, assembly GCA_023460575.1. GTDB lineage: Bacteria > Bacillota > Clostridia > Lachnospirales > Lachnospiraceae > Lacrimispora. The sequence goes on along the minus strand of JAEWPQ010000055.1, from coordinate 25,896 downwards.
GGGAAGAGCAGTATGAAGAAAACCTTGGCTGGCTTAATGTAAATGAGTGGGCTGGTGAAAAGTGGATTACTTACTATCAGAAATTAGCAGCAGATGTACGAAAGAATGCAGATGTGTTCGTAGTCATCGGTATCGGCGGATCGAATCAGGCGGCGCGCGCGGTGGTGGATGCAATAGGTGAGACTGGTCCGGTTAAGATTATATGGGCGGGAAACAGCATTTCTGCAGACAGTATCCGTAATGTACTGCAGGAATTAAAAGGAAAGAGTGTTTACATAAATTTAATCGCTAAAAATTTTGAAACGCTGGAACCTGGCATCGGATTTCGCGCTCTTCGCAGTTTTATGAAAAAAGAATATGGGGAAGAATATGCAAAGCGTGTAATCTGTACCGGAACGGAAGGAAGTCATCTGGAAAAGCTTTGCAAGATGAACGGATTTCACTTTCTGCCGTTTCCTCTTAATATCGGAGGACGATTTACGGCCCTTTCTCCGGTAGGACTGTTCCCTATGGCTGTGGCAGGAATTGATATTGAAGCAATTGCTGCAGGCGCACAGTGCATGCGCCAGAGGCTGCTTAAGGAAAGTGCTTCTGAGAGTATGGCTCTGAAATATGCAGTGATAAGAAACCTGCTGTATCAGAAGGGATTTGGCATGGAGATGCTTTCTTATTTCGAGCCGCGCTATTTCCGCTTTGCAAAGTGGTGGATGCAGCTGTTTGGCGAGAGCGAAGGAAAAGACAACAAAGGGTTATATCCTTTGTTTGGCAATTTTTCTGAGGATCTGCATTCCATCGGCCAGTTTTTACAGGATGGATCAAATATTATTTTTGAAACCTTTTTGGAAATTCAGAATACAGGTGCATCTTATGTTCTGCACAATGATAATGTGGACGATCTATTTGATTATTTAGACGGTAAGGATTTCGATGAAATAAACCGTGCAGCATTTGAGGCGACAATCACAGCACACAGTAAAAAGTTTCCCTGTGTGAAAATAAGTGTTCCTGCTGTTGACGAGGAGACGTTTGGCCAGCTGTTTTATTTCTTCGAATTTGTCTGCTATTTGTCAGCAAAGATTCTGGGGGTTAATCCATTTGACCAGCCAGGAGTGGAAGCGTATAAGCAGCATATGTTTCAGGCTCTGGGAAAGAACAGACAACGGAAACAGGCAAACAGTTATGGGGCAGCTGTCGGTGACAGAAGTGCCGGAGGTATCTCGATTTAATATCAGGTGCATGAAACACACTTGAAATAATAAGGCATAAGAGAAGGAGGAATTTTTTATGAAAAAAAGTTTTAAGAAGTTTTGCTCACTTGCCCTGGCTGTAGTAATGACAGCTTCTACGCTGGCAGGATGCGGGGGTTCTAAGTCAGAAACGAAAGAAAGCAGTGCAGGCAGCAGTGCCGCAGCTGAAAGTACAACAGCAGGCAGCGGTGATACGAAAGCAGCAGCCACAGGCGGCGATGGTGTATTGGATATTGGTTACGCTACAATGGTGGAAAGTTTAACCCCATTCCGTGGTAATACTTTAAGAAATGCTCCATTTATGACCCAGTTATATGAATCTCTGGCAGTTGTAAATGAGATTAGGGAAATGGAACCGCTGGTAGCAAAATCATGGAAAACAGATGATGACGGATTTACCTACAATATTGAAATCTGGGACAGAGTAAGCGATTCTGCAGGTAATAAAATTGATGCATCTGACATTGTGTGGTTTATGCAGGAATCCATGAAACGAGCATTAAAACCTGTATTTGCAAAGGTTGAAAGTGTGGAACAGACTGGCGACTATACATTGACAGTTAAGATGAAGTCTAATATCGTTGGTACCTTTGAATCTCTTTTAAGAGATACATACGCCATATCCAAAAAGGCTTTTGAAGCCAGCTCGGATGAATTCGGCGCGTCACTGGTATCCACATCACCCTACATGATCACAGAATATACAGCAAACTCAATCCTTACTTTTGAAAAAAGAAGCGATTATTGGCAGGATGAAGCCAACATGCCAAAATGTGTACGTCCAAATGTTAAGAAACTGAGCTATCACTGTATTACAGAATCTTCCCAGATGGCAATCGCTCTGGAAACCGGTATTGTGGATATGGTAATTGCATTAGATCCGTCTTCTGCCAAACAGTTCGTTGACAACAAAGACTATACGGTTGAACTGGCAGATGGTTCTCAGGGATATCAGATCTTCTTCTCTGGTGCAGATAACAGTGAGGTTGCAAACAATGTGAAACTTCGTCAGGCAATCTGCTATAGTATTGATGAAAATGGTATGATTACAGGCCTTCTTCAGGGTTATGGTACTCCGATGTACGATGTTTGTCCGCCTATGTTTAATGGATTTAATCAGAAGTGGCTGGAAGAAGATTATTACAATTTTAATATTGAAAAGGCGAAACAGCTGGTTGCTGAATCCGGCTATAATGGTGAAACTATTACCATTCTTGGAACCAGCAATACATTAACACAGAGAATGGCGCAGATGCTGCAGAGCTATATGATGGCAATCGGCATCAAGGTTGAATTAAAACTTGTTGATATGGCTTTATATACGTCTATCCGTCTTGATGGTACACAGTATGACATCGTAATTAATACAATCGGCGGAACTTTCTTAAGTGACCACTGGTCAATCCGGTATGATCCGGCTGCTTATAAGACTGGCGACGCAACAAGCCGTCATGACAATAATCTGGCAGAACTTTTATATAAGGCCTGGACACCAAGCGGTTATACAGAAGAGAACATTGATGCAGTTCATAAATATTTAAAAGATAATGCCATTGCTTATGGAATGTTTAATCCGCAGACAATTTGTGTCATTAGAAAAGACGCAGGTCTGGAAAAAGAAGTGCTTGAGTACCAGGGGTATATTGCTCCGGCATCCAGCAGCTTCACTAATTATTAAAAATATCAGAAGCAGAACTGTTTTATACTAATTCTAAGCTGGGGTGCGCAGGAAACGTGAGGACTGCGCACCAGTCAGCTTCAATGGAGAATAATATATGTTAAAATATGTATTGAAACGATTAATCTGGATGATACCGATTGTTCTGGGAGTTGCAATTCTTGTTTTTATTATGATGACCTTTTGCCCAGGAAAGCCGGAGCAGATTATCCTTGGTCCCTCGGCGACGGAGACAGAGCTTGCTGCGAAACGTCTGGAACTGGGACTGGATGATCCGCTTGTGATTCGTCTCGGCCGGTATATGAGTGATGTTTTTATCCATTTTGACCTGGGAAAATCCTGGCTGACCAATGTGGATATAATCAGTTCTATTAAGGAACGTCTTCCCAGAACATTGATGCTGACCGTTACTACCTTATTAATATCCGTTGGTATTGGAATTCCATTGGGTGTAATAGCCGCAATTAAACAGAATAAATGGCAGGATTCCATGTGTATGGTGCTTGCCCTGGTCGGTGTGGCAATTCCTAATTTCTGGCTTGCATTGCTGTTGGTTATACAGTTTTCCGTAAAACTCAACTGGTTACCTGCTTTGGGAATCGGAACAGGACTTGCCGGAATTAAATATTACATTCTGCCAGCTATTTCCGGAAGCACCGGAGGTCTTGCAAGCTGTGCGAGACAAACCCGGTCTGCCATGTTAGATGTAATCCGCGCCGATTATATTACAACTGCCCGTTCAAAAGGTGTGCCAGAACGGGACGTAATCATGAAACATGCCTTAAAAAACAGTTTAATTCCTATTATAACTGTTATGGGAACGATGTTTGGCCATTTTCTTGGAGGAGCGATGATCATTGAAACTATTTTCGCAATTCCAGGTATGGGCACCTATATTATTGGTGCTGTAAACAGCCGTGATTATCCCATCGTGCAGGGCGGCTCCATTTTCCTTGCAATTACATTCAGCTTCTGCATGCTTATTGTAGATTTACTTTATGCTCTGGTGGATCCGCGAATTAAAGCGCAGTATGCATCAGGCAGGAAGAAAAGGAAGGTGAAAGCAAATGCCTAAGACAACCGGACATGCTAAAAAACAGGGCGGATTTGCAACTGTTATGAAGCAGATGAGCAAGAATAAAGCGGCAATGCTTGGACTTGCAATCCTTTCAACTGAAATTATCCTGGCAATCCTGGCACCTTATATAATCCCTTATGATTATTCCTTTATGGACATGGCAAATATGTTTGCCAAACCATCCTCTTCCCATCTGTTTGGATGTGATGATATGGGAAGAGATATATTCAGCCGTGTGCTTTATGGTGCCAGATATTCCATCTCCATCGGTATCGTAGCTGTTTCCATCGGTTCCGCCATTGGCTGTACCATTGGTGCAGTCGCCGGTTTTTTCGGTGGGCAGGTGGACAATCTCATCATGCGTTTATTAGATATTATTCAGGCAATTCCTGGAATGCTTTTAATGATCGTTATTTCTGCCGTACTGGGGCCTGGTTATTTTAATACAATTGTCGCATTATCCATTGGAAGTATTTCCGGTATGGCAAGAATGCTGCGTGCCCAGATGCTTAAGGAGAGGGAAAACGAGTACATTGAGGCAGCCCAGTCCATTAACTGCAGTAAATTCCGTATCATTACAAGCCATCTGATTCCCAACTGTATTTCCCCCATGATTGTATCTGCTACAATGGGAGTGGCGCAGACCATAACGGTTGCGGCTGGTTTAAGCTTTATCGGTCTTGGTGTTCAGCCACCGATTCCTGAATGGGGTGCTATGTTATCAGCAGCCCGCCAGTTTATTCGTGAGGCTCCACATCTGGTTTATTTCCCTGGGCTTGCGATTGCAGTGACGGTACTTGCATTGAATTTATTGGGAGACGGCTTAAGAGATGCTCTGGATCCCAAATTGAAGAATTAAGGAAGGAGGAACAGCTGTGCATCAGAAAGAAATTAATACAGAAATGCCGTTCCTTTCGATAAAGGACTTAAAGGTGGAATACAAGTCGGATGGACAGATTGTACATGCCGTAAATGACGTAAGCCTTCAGCTGGAGCGAGGAAAAACCCTGGGGCTGGTTGGTGAGACCGGTGCAGGTAAAACCACCATTGCAAAATCAATTCTGCGTATTTTACCTGATGTGGGCAGTCATATTGCCAATGGTGAGATTTACTTAGAAGGGGAGAATCTCTTAAAGTTATCGGAAAATGACATGAGAAAGATTCGCGGCAACAAGGTTTCCATGATTTTTCAGGATCCCATGACAGCATTAAATCCAGTCCTGCGTGTGGGCGATCAGATTGCCGAGGTAGTGAGTCTGCACAGTGATAACAACAATCGTGCAGAACATGAAAAAAGAGCAAAGGAGATGCTTGAAATTGTAGGTATTCCTGCAGAACGTTATTACGCATACCCCCATCAGTTTTCCGGCGGTATGAAGCAGAGAGTTGTCATTGCCATTGCGCTGGCGTGCAATCCCGACCTTCTGCTGGCGGATGAACCGACAACCGCTCTCGATGTGACCATTCAGGCACAGGTGCTTGATTTAATTGCAGAGTTAAGAAACAAATATAATACAGCCATGCTGTTAATTACCCACGATATGGGTGTTGTTGCCCAGGTTTGTGATACAGTAGCAGTCATCTATGCAGGCAGCATTATTGAGTATGGAACGAAGCAGCAGATTTTTAAGCACCCCTCCCATCCATATACCATTGGTCTGTTTGGGGCAATCCCTGATATGAATGAGGATGAAGAGTGGCTGCACCCGATTGACGGACTGCCGCCGGATCCAACCAACCTGCCTCAGGGCTGTTCCTTTGCGCCCCGATGCAAATTTGCAACAGATGCGTGCCGGAAGGAACCAATCGGAGTGTACAAGACTCAGGATGGACACGACTGCCGCTGCTGCCGTATTGAAGCCGTTATGAAGGGGGAGGATTAAATGAATCCGGTTATTGAAGTAAAGAATTTAAAAAAATATTTTACAACCCCCCGTGGCATGCTTCATGCTGTTGATGATGTCACATTTACCATTGAAAAAGGGCGTACTCTGGGCGTTGTAGGAGAATCAGGATGTGGGAAATCCACCCTTGGAAGAACGATTATTCATCTCCATGAGAGTACAGATGGACAGATTTTATTAAACGGACAGGATGTCACCAACTTAAAGGGTAACAATTTACGGCAGGCCCGTGAAAAAATGCAGATTATTTTCCAGGATCCATACTCTTCTCTTGATCCTCGTAAAACCATAGACAGTACGATTCGGGAGCCTTTAATCGTATCAAGGCGTTTTACAAAAAGCCAGATAGATCAGAAGACACAGGAATTAATGGATCTGGTTGGTATAGATGAACGTTTGAGAAAAGCATATCCCCATGAACTTGACGGCGGACGCAGACAGAGAGTGGGCATTGCCCGTGCTCTTGCATTAGAGCCTGAGTTTGTGGTGTGCGACGAGCCGGTATCTGCTCTTGATGTATCAATTCAGGCACAGGTACTCAATCTTTTAAAGAAGCTTCAGAAAGAAAAGGGACTTACCTATATGTTCGTGACTCACGACATGTCAGTGGTACGTCACATTTCCGTCGATATTTGTGTTATGTACTTAGGACAGGTAGTTGAAAAATGCTCCTCTAAGGAACTGTTTCAGAATCCGCTTCATCCTTATACGAGAGCATTGCTTTCCGCAATTCCATCAACAGATATTGATAAACCCAATAAGCGTGAGATTTTGCGCGGTGAAATTACATCGCCGGTCAATCCCAAACCAGGATGCCGCTTTGCGGCCCGCTGTCCCTATGCGAAAGAGGAGTGCTCGAAACAGCAGCTGCAGGAGGAGGTCTCCCCTGGACATTTCGTGACATGCTGCCGCCTGCACGAAATTAATTCCTCGTATAATTAACGAAGAAGACTCCAAAAACGCTAATGAAGAATCAGTGTTTTTGGAGTCTTTATAGCAGGATCAGAGATGAATGTCACCTGCATTATAGGTTTGTATCTTATTGCTGAAACGCATTTGAATTTCATCCAGGCGCTGCTTTGAGTAGGTAAGGAAAATTAAGTTCTTTGGCGGCCAGTTAAGCATCATGTCAAACCGCTCTTCGTCTGTGAAAGCATTTTTTGAAATGTAGATATAGAGTGATCCTGTATTTTTGGCCTCTTTTCTGGTGAACAGCTTCGTACCTGCAATACCTACTTCCGCAATTTCATCCCAGGTGAAGGCTTGAAGCGTCTTCCAGGGCAGAAAGTAGCGTATGCCTGTCTGGTCCACTGAAACTGAAGCAGCATATGTGAGCATTGGTTTTATAAAGATAAGTCCGATCAGGAAAAATACTGCAGCTGACCCAAAACGGTGAATAATAATCAGACTGATAACAATTGTGAGAGAAAACAGAACGGTGGCGATGCTGACTGCCGCCTTAAAGGTATCGACAAAGTATGTTTTTTTCATGTAATAATATTCCTCTCCTTAAATTAAATGATTTAAATAATTAAAACTATTATAACGAAAGAACTGCATTGTGTCAAATTGCAAAGATATAAAAATTATAAATATAAATGGAGGTATTTGATATGGAATTATACAAGGACCCACATCAGCCGATAGAAGCAAGAGTAGAGGATCTTCTTTCCAAAATGACTCTTGAAGAGAAGGTTGCCCAGTTATGCGGTGATTTACCAGCTTCATTTATTGAAGATGGAAAAGTAAATACAAAGCTGCTAAAAGAGAAATTTCCCGATGGTCATGGACGTTTCACCCAGTATTCTATTGTAGGTCTGGTAAGTCCTGAGCAGATTGCAAAGATCAGCAATCAGATACAGCGTTATTTTGTTGAACAAACCAGACTGGGAATTCCTGTTGCATTACAGGCAGAGAATCTTTGCGGTTATCCGGCAGCCGGCGGTACCCTTTTCCCGGCAATGATTAACATGGGATGTACCTGGGAGCCGGAACTTGCTGAGAAGATGAGTGAGATTATCGGTCAGGAGAGCCGCAGTGTGGGAATCACCTCCGCCATGAGCCCGGTAATCGATGTAGTTCAGGATCCCCGGTGGGGAAGAACCTATGAGACATTTGGAGAAGATCCATATCTGATCAGCCAGTTCGGCGTACACTACGTAAAAGGAATGCAGGAACAGGGCGTCAGCTGTATCGCAAAGCATTTCTTAGGATATTCTTCAACACAGGGCGGCTTAAATACATCGGCATGCCGTATGGGGAAACGGGAGCTTTATGAAATATTTGCAACGCCTTTTGAAGCGGCGGATAAGTTGGCAGGACTGGATGCCATGATGGCGAATTACGGAGAAATTGATGGACTCCCTGTGATTGTTAACAAAGATATTATTGAAAATCTGCTTCGTAAGACCATGGGCTTTGACGGAGTTTTAACATCTGACGGTGCGGCTGTACTAAAGACTTATCAATACTTTAAGGTTGCAAAAACCTATGAAGAAGCTGGATATCTGGCCAAAAAGGCGGGTACTGACACTGAGATTCCGGTAGGAGCTGCTTTCCGCCAGCTGCCGAAGTACGTGCGTTCCGGTGAACTGAGTGAAGAATGTATCGATGCTTCTGTGCGCCGTATACTGACAGTAAAATTCAAACATGGTCTGTTTGAGAATCCTTACTGTGAGGAAGAGAAGGTTTCGGTGGCTTTAAGCAATGCATCTAAAAATGAATTAAGTGAAGAAATTGCAGCCAAATCAATGGTTCTTTTAAAGAATGACGGTGTGCTCCCTCTTAAAAAAGGAACAAAAGTAGCGCTGATCGGCCCACATGCTGATTCGCTGAGATATCCGGTGAGCGGTTACACCTATCCGGCATATGTAGAAATGATGAAGGCCGGTGCCAGCGGTCAGGCAACTGGTTTTAACGGTCTGGCTGATGAGCAGGAAAAAGCACAAAGCAGTGAAAAGAAATACAAAGGACCTTTTGCAGTCATGTTTGACATGTTCTCCAAGGAAGAACAGGATTCCATGAATGATATGGAATCGGCTTTAAGGAGAACGGGAACCCGCAGCTTAAAAGAAGTTCTTACAGAGCGTTTCTCCGTATCCTGTACACAGGGTTGCAGTATTATAGGCGAAGAGACAGATGGTTTTGCCGAAGCAGTAAAAGCAGCGGAAGAGTCAGATGTGATTGTGATGGCATGCGGCGGAAACTCCGGCTGGGTCAATGTAACCGGAGGTGAGGGAAAAGACCGCCAGTTCCTTGATTTACCAGGCGTTCAGCAGAAGCTTCTGGAAGCAGTTGCAGCGACAGGAAAACCGGTTGTACTTGTTCTTTATGGACCAGGCGTGTTTGCCGTTAACTGGGCCCAGGAAAACTGCGGAGCGATTTTGCAGGCCTTTATGCCCGGACCATTTGCCGGAAAGGTTATTACCGATGTATTAGATGGAACATTAAATCCTGGAGGAAAGATGACAATGACTGTGCCGAGAACGGCCGGGCAGATTCCGATTTACTACAACCACCGCATCGGATCCGGTTATAACAGCGGAGGAGATATCACTTCTTCTTCCATCTTTTCCGGGGGATATGTAGATGGTCCGGCTGATCCTCTGTACTGCTTTGGCCATGGTCTCAGCTACACCACGTTTGAGCTTTCTGATATGGAAGTATCTGCCGCTGAAGTTCCCACAGACGGAAAACTGGAAATCAGCTGTAAAATAAAAAATACCGGTGATGTGGCTGGTGATGAGGTAGTACAGCTGTATACCAGCTTTACTGAGGCACATGTTACCCGTCCAAACAAGCAGCTTTCCGGTTTCCTGCGCATGTCTCTGAAACCAGGTGAGGAAAAGCAGGTTGTATTCCATCTGGATATGGCACAGCTGGGGTATTACAACGAATGTATGGAATTCGTGGTTGAACCGGGAACGATGCACCTTATGATGGGCACAAGCTCCACAAATCTTTCGTTAAACAGCAGTGTACTTCTGACTGGAAAACCGGCAGATGTAATGGGCAGACGTTCTTATATTTGCCAGACAGAACTGCGTTAGTCTTAAAAAAATGGAGGTCAGCTGAAAACTATGGCTGGCCTCTTAAATGTACGTTTACCGCTTTGCGGGAAAGGAAGAAAAACTTATGGATAAAAGACCCCATATTATTATCTTTAACCCAGATGAGATGCGCTCTGACTGTCTGGCTCATCTGGGACAGAATAAGGCCGCCAAAACTCCGTTCTTAGATGAATTTGCCCGGACAGAAGGCGTATCGTTTCGCAATGCCTTCTGCCAGAACACAGTCTGTGTTCCCAGCCGGTGCAGCTTTTTTACCGGTCTCTACCCTCATGTAAACGGTCATCGTACCATGCAGCATCTGCTGCGAAGCCATGAGTCAAGCCTGTTTTCTGAACTGAAGGATGCAGGTTATTATGTCTGGATGAACACCCGGAATGATTTGGTTGCAGGACAGGTACCAGGTCTTATGGAAGCGCATGCAACGGAGATCTATTACGGGGAGGAATGTCCCAAAGCGCCGGGGCCTGAAAATAAGGATTATCGCGGGAAAATCGGGGATAAAAACTATTATTCCCATTATGAAGGACGATTGTTACTGGATGAGAGCGGGAACCATTATTCGGATGACGACGGAGTTGTGGATGCGGCGATTGAGCGGATCCTTCATCCGGTAAATGACCAGCCGCTTTGTATGTTTCTGGGTTTAATGTACCCCCACACTCCCTATGCAGTGGAAGAACCTTATTTTTCGGCTATTGACCGAAACAAGCTTCCTAAACGTGCCGGTGCCGGAAAAGACAAGCCTCTGATGGAGTTAACGCTTAAAAATCTCATGGCTATGGATTCCTATACGGAGCAGGACTGGGATGAGCTGCGCGCCTGTTATTTAGGGATGTGCATGAAGGTGGATGATCAGTTCAGACGTTTGTGTGATGCGCTGAAGGAAGCGGGAATCTACGACGATTGCGCTATCTTTTTCCTGAGTGATCATGGTGATTATGCCGGTGATTTTGATTTGCCGGAAAAATCCCAGAATACGTTTGAAGACTGTCTGACCAAGGTTCCGCTGCTTATAAAACCACCGATGGGAGAGAGTGTTGATGCCGGAATCTCTGATTCTCTGGTAGAACTGGTGGATTTTTATGCGACAGTGATGGATTATGCTGACGTATCCCCCAGCCATGATCACTTTGGAAAGACTTTAAGGCCTGTTCTTTTGGACCGGAGCAGGCAGCTGCGTGAATATGTTTTCTGTGAGGGCGGCAGAATGCCATGGGAGACACAGGCCGATGAGTACCATCCGGCAGCAGGCAGTTCTGGTGTAATTCCCAAAACCAGCATGTACTGGCCCAGGCAGACAGCCCAGCTTAATGCAGATGCCCACTGTAAAGGGACCATGATACGGGATCATTTTTATAAATATATTCACAGATCCAATGGAAAACATGAATTCTATGATCTTCGGTCTGATCCTCTGGAGGAAAATAATGTCTATGGGGACCATGAGTATGAGGAGAAAACAGTAGATTTAAGATTCCGCCTTCTGGACTGGTATCAGCAGACCTGCGATGTTGTCCCAAGAGATTGTGACAGACGCATGAGCGACCGGATGATGTGGGCGAAGATAAAGCAGGATTGTCCGCCGAACCTGGAGGAACAGACCTGGGAAATGATCCGGGATGGAAAGGGCATGGCATATATCAGAGCCCAATTGGCAGCAATGCAGGCGGAGAAATAAGATTAAAAATGCGGTTCCGGTCATCTTTGATGAATAGAAAGATGATTGAAACCGCATTTTTTAATGGTGGAAATTAATTGCCGCTATTCAATGAAAGTTTTTAAATCATTTTGAACTGCTACGGCTGCTGCACCCACAGCCCCGCTAAATTCATCAGGCTCAACAAAGATATAATTGGTATCCATATTTGTAGCAGTATATAAGTTTTGCGCAATCACTTCCATAAGCTGGTCTTTATTGTTCTGGTTCTGGAAAATATGGCCATCAATCAGTATACACTGGGGTCTGACAAAATTGTCAATGTTGGCGATGCCGATCCCCATATGGAAAATCGCATTCTTCAGGATCGCATTTACACTTTTATCACCTTCCGATTGTGCATTCAGTATTTCATATATTGTGGGAGAAGCGGTGTTGCTGCATAATCCTCTGAGTATTTCTGCCTTACCTTTACTTAATTCGTTTACACAATTAGAGATAATTGCGCGTTCGCTGGAAAAAGCCTCAAGGCATCCATGGTTTCCGCAGTTACAGAGAGGTCCCTTGGAATCGATGATCATATGCCCCACCTCTCCCTGTCCGATAATGGATTCATGAAAGCGGATATGAGTATACATCAAAGGACAGGCGATACCTGTTGATACCAAAAAATAAGCGAAGGATGGATACTGGTCCATGAGTTCATGGCTGAATAAATAGGAACCATAGGCTCTTGCGCAGGCATTATTATCTATTGAGACAGGTCCGTCGTAGTTAAGAAGCCTGGCTACATCATTTTTCACATTTTTATTCTCCCATTCATATCCCGGGTGAACGGTCAGAATGCCCTCGCTGCGATCTACCAGTCCAGGCAGACACAGACCGATACCTGCTATTTTAGCTTTTGCCATTTTGCTGGAACGAAGGAGCTTTTTAACCAGCTCACAAGTTTCGGTTATTGTTTCATCATAGTCATTGTAGGGGGTATCATCTGATATGGATTTGATGATATTACCGCGGTAATCTGTAATGCAGGCACGGCGGAGTGCCCCCCGCATCTCAATACCGATAAAATATCCGCAATCGTCTGAAATATCAATTAAAGATGCCTTTCGCCCAAGTGTCTTACCGGAAGCCTTCGTATTTTCCACTTCTTTTATAAGTCCTTTGGAAAGAAGAAAATTGACAGTGGTGGTGATTGTCGGGAGAGTGAGAGACAGTTTTTCTGATATTTCAATTCTGGAAATCGGTCCATCGTGATAAATTATCTGGCGAATCGCGGACTGATTTGTGACCTTAACTCTTGATAGGTTATTTCCATTGGCAATCTGCATGTTATTTTTGGTCCTTTCTGTATATGTATCAATTATATTCTTTTATTTTAAGTGAGGGTATCTTGAAATAATAAGTTCCTGTGTTGCTAAGTCAACCTCGTTTAGGTCGTCGATCACCTGCTGGGGGTTAAAAAAACGGACAAAATTATCAATCATTTTCGTACCCTTAAAAGCAAGCGCATCCCGCTCGGCAGCGGAGCGGCAGCCTTCCCCTCCGCCATGATCTGAAAACTCTTCATAGAAGAATCCAACATTACCCGGAGAAGTTGCCAGGGAATTCAGTCTTTGAACTGCAGACTTCAGGGGATTTGCCGAAGAGGTTGAAAACGGAGCTTCCTTCTGTTCTGCTTCAGAGTCAACATAAAGATAATCCAGCTGGTTCATCTGCTTATAAGCACCGTACATAAGCTCTTTTAACGGCATTCCTTTTACCTGCCAGCCGTTATCTTTTGCAATCTGTATCGCCTGCAGCAGACTTATATGAACAAATGGAACTTTTTTGTCATGAAATGCATCCATAATAAAACTGTTGATTGTTAAATAGGCAGGACCATGACCGGAAATATAAATCTGCTTGCGAAATCCCTGTTTTAACAGGCTGTCAGACAGCTGTCTCAGATATGAGGCACCATCTGCTATGCTCATGTATACAGTGCCGCGTCCAGTCCGCGTCGCACCCGGATAGAAGAATGGAAGACCAGTTAGTGACAGACTGTCGGTGGCTTCGGCCATTTTTTCAGCAATCGCTTCCACATAAACCGTTTCGCAATCAAGTGGTAAATCACCATGAAGTTCCACAGTTCCCACAGGGATGAAAATAACATCTCTGCCGCGGTTTAAATATTCCTCAACCTCAATGTTCCTCATTTTATTTAAAATATGTGTTTTCATATTTCCTCCTGGACTGCAATAATTAAATTAATTAATAGTCATAATAACAGAATAATTATGAAAATACAAGTTTTAGAAAATATTTGTTTACGGTAGATATTGAAATTATTACTTACTGATGATATAATAAATTAAATTAATTAAAAAATAGAACAGAAGGGATAAATGATGTTATGAAGGACATTTTGCTCTACATGTCAGATCAGCATTCCTACAATCTGCAGGGGTATGCCGATAACAAAATAGTAAGGACTCCCAATTTAGATCTCATTGCCAGGGAAGGAACTGCCATGACAAATGCATATACGTCATGCCCGCTGTGTGTACCGGCCCGTGCGTCCATGATTTCAGGAAAGCTTCCCAGCAACAATGGTGTTTTATTTAATTTTAACTCGATTAACTCTGACAGCGCTACATTTCTTCACAGTCTGACTGTATCCGGTTATGAGACGGTTCTTTGCGGCCGCATGCATTTTGTCGGACCGGACCAGCGTCATGGTTATGCGAAGCGTATCGCAAAGGAGCGGACTCCGGTATACCACAATAATGTCCCAAAAGCAAAAGGGGAGATGGAAAACAAGTCGAAGGTAACAGGGTTTGATGAGAACAGCTCCCTTTATTATATTGGCGGAGGGGACTCCCCGGTTCTGGCTTATGACCGTTATGTGGTGGGAGAAGCTCTGGAGTATTTAGGGCAGGAACATGAAAGACCCCAGTTTATCACAGTGGGTACGTATGGACCGCATTTTCCGTATGTCGCTCCTGAGGAACTTTATGAGTATTATTATGACAAAGTCAGCCTGGAGGATGTTTCAGAGACCTATCAGGGCCACCCGGCTCTTGACGGTAAATTCCAGGAGGCAGATCCGGAAGTGGCCAGAGCGGCGCGTGCGGCTTATTACGGTCTGGTCGAGCAGCAGGACCGGCATATTGGAACTGTATATCAGGCATTTAAAGAATACTTAAAACGTTCCGGGCATGAGGGTGTATTTATCTATGTATCCGACCACGGCGACATGAATGGCACACATGGTTATTACGGCAAGCAGGTATTTTATGAACCGTCTGCCCACATTCCATTCTTAATACAGGGGGATGGAATTCCAGCCGGACGTACCATTGACAGTCCTGTCAGCCTTTTAGATATAGGTCCGACTGTCTGTGGTCTGACTGGTGCGGAGATTTTAGAGGGGGATGGGAAAGATATCTCTGCCCAGATTCTGGAAAACAGCCAGGACGAAGACAGAATGGTGGTCAGTGAGCTGTATAGCTATCTGAGTAATGGAGAGACATCTTTGGGAAGGCTGGTCCGTTTCAGACAGTGGAAGTACTTTACTTATTCGGGCTTCCCAGAGGATGATGTGCTCTATGATCTGGAACACGATTCCAATGAAGAACATAATGTAATCGCCCGGTTTCCTGAGATTGCAGAAAAACTCAGGCACAAAGCTGATTCCTATAAGAGCTATGATGAGGTGATGGAGCATGAAAACTGGGTGATGAAGCAGCTTCGTATCCTTATGAAGTGTGATTACGATAACCCGGATGAGAGATGGATTCCATCTGGGCTTCAGGAACTTGATAATCCGGTTAAAAGCAAAAAACCATTTCAGCCGACACCCTGGGCAACGCAGATGAGAAAAAGGCTGAATGAAGTATAATTTAAAAAAAGGGAGTGATTTACAATGAGAGTAAAACAGATTAAAGATATCGATGCTTTTTTTAAGGCGCTGGCAACCTGTCAGGGCAGAGTGGAACTGATTACAGATGATAAGGATGTACTTAATTTAGCATCAAAGCTGACGCAGTTTATAGGCCTTACCAGAGTATTCAGCAATCCTGAAATAGAATCCTATGAAATCGTCTGCTACAACGGAGAAGATTATCAGATAATTAAAGAATATTTAGTACCGGCAGATCAGAAATAAAAATACTTATAATAAGATGAACAGTCGAAAGGGGAAAAAACTATGCCAATCATACCATTAAGACCTCTCTTGGAGGCAACCGACAAATATCAGTTTGCACAAGGCGCATTCAATGTAAATGCAGTATCCCAGATCAAAGCAGCAATTGAGGTTCATGAAATGTTAAGAAGTCCGGTCATATTACAGGGGGCAGACTTAGCCAACGGTTTTATGGGCGGAAGAACCGATTTTTTAAACTCAACCATTGAGGATAAACGCATTGGCGCAAAGAATATCGGAGCTGCCGTTCATAAATACGGCGCATATTCTCCAGTTCCGATTGTACTGCATTTAGATCACGGAAAAGATTTTGACTCAGTAAAAGCGGCGATCGACGGCGGTTATACTTCTGTTATGATTGATGGTTCGTCCCTTCCGTTTGATGAAAATGTGGAGCTGACCCGTGAGGTTGTAAAATACGCTCATGAACGTGGAGTAACGGTTGAAGGAGAGCTGGGGGTTCTGGCCGGAGTGGAAGATCATGTATTTTCTGATGCATCTACTTACACCCATCCAATGAAGGCAATTGAATTTTTTAAGAAAACAGAGGTTGACTGTCTGGCCATTTCTTACGGAACCATGCATGGAGCTGTAAAAGGAAAGAATGTAAAGCTTCGGAAAGAAATCGTTATTGCAATTAAAGAATGCTTAAGACACGAAAAAATATTTGGAGTATTAGTATCTCACGGCTCCTCAACCGTTCCCAAATATATCGTAGATCAAATCAATGCCCTTGGCGGAGAGATCACTAACGCAGACGGAATTTCAGTAAACGAAATTAAACAGGCAATTGCATGCGGAATCGGCAAAATCAATGTTGATACAGATTTACGTCTGGCAGTAACAAGAAATTTACGGGAATATTTCTATCATCACCCGGATAAGAAAAACAGCCCTTCCGTTGGAAAAATATATGAACTGCTGGAGGAGAAGAAATCAGCATTTGATCCAAGAGTTTTCCTGACCCCAATCATGGATACTGTGATGAAGGGAATCGAAACGGATGACGACATACGAACACTGGGAGAGAGCATCGAACAGGGCGTAAAGGAAGTTGTAGGAACCCTGATCGTTGAGTTCGGTTCTGTAGGCAGGGCATCTTTGGTTGAGCAGCTGACAACCGATGATATGATCAGAAAATATAGAAAGTAATCGGAAAGGAATACTATGAAGCATATCTTTTTAAATTTAAAACGATTTGATATACTCAGGGAATACAGCGGAGTAAACAGCATTGCAAGGCCATGTGAATGGGGATCCTATATCGTTAATAAAGTGCAGGAAGAATTAAAGCAGTATAACAAAGATGATGTGGAATTTGTGATGTATATGCCGGAAGCACATATTATCAATGCTGTAAACGAAAGAAAAGAAGATTCCAGCCTTAAAATCGGCTGTCAGAGCGTGTTTCGGGAGGATACCGCACCAGGAGCAAACTTTGGTGCTTTCACCACCCAGAGAACCGGTAATTCCATGAAAGCGATTGGCTGTGACAGCACAATCATCGGTCATTTTGAAGAAAGAAAGGACAAAACAGGCATTTTGTCCGAAGCAGGAGTGACTGACTCTGATGCAGTGAACCGGATTTTAAACAGGGAAATCAAGGCAGCAATCCAGGCAGGACTGGATGTGCTTTACTGCATCGGTGAAACGGCAGACCAGCAGGAAAACTGGCAGGAAGTTCTTAAAAGACAGCTGACCATCGGATTAGATGGAGTGGATATCAGTAAAGTAGCAGTCGCCTATGAACCTGTATGGGCCATCGGACCTGGAAAAACACCGCCTGACAGAGAATATATCAGAAAGATAGCCTGCTTTATCAAAGAGGTAAAAAACGGAATTGCGGTAACTTACGGCGGAGGGCTTAAAACGGACAATGCCGGAATGCTCGCCTCCATACCTGAAATTGACGGAGGGCTCATAGCACTCACAAGATTTTCGGGAGAGATCGGTTTTTACCCGGAGGAATATCTTGAGATAATACGTACATATTTAGGATAGATGAAAATTCGTTATGAAAGTGAGGAACCGAAATGAAATTACAATTTGAATATGGACATGGTTTTGTAAATGCCGAATTGCCGGACAGTACAGATGTATTTATACCAGGAGAAACAGTGGCGGATCCGCCTTATATACCGGAGGACCAGCTGGAGGCAAAGACACTTGAATCCATCCGCAATCCCATTGGAATGGAACCGTTAACGAAGCTGGCTAAAAAGGGATCGAAAGTTACAATTATATTCCCTGACAGAGTAAAGGGCGGAGAACAGGCAACTGCTCACCGTAAGGTTTCAATAAAATTAATTCTTCAGGAATTGTACAGCGTCGGAGTAGAAAAGAAGGATATTCTTTTAATCTGCTCCAATGGTCTGCACAGAAAAAACACCAAGGAAGAGATTTATAATATCCTTGGAAAGGAATTATTCCATGAATTCTGGTTCACCCACCAGATTATCAATCACGACAGTGAAGATTATGATCACCTGGTTGACTTAGGAGTTACAGACCGGGGCGATCCGGTCATTATGAATAAATACGTATATGACAGCGATGTAGCGATCCTGATCGGACATACACAGGGCAATCCTTACGGTGGTTATTCCGGGGGCTATAAGCATTGTTCTACCGGTATTACCCATTGGAAGTCCATTGGTTCCCATCATGTTCCTGAGGTTATGCACCGTGATGATTTTGTTCCTGTCAGCGGTAAATCATTAATGAGATCCAAGTTTGATGAGATTGGCGAGCATATGGAAAAATGTATGGGCAAAAAGTTCTTTTGCTGTGATGCAGTGCTTGATACCTATTCCAGACAAATTGAAATTAACAGCGGTTATGCAAAAGAGATGCAGCCGGTTTCATGGAAAGCAGCGGATAAAAGAACCTATGTACCATTTGCTGAGAAGAAATATGACGTTATGATCTTTGGTATGCCCCAGTTTTTCCATTATGGAGATGGTATGGGAACGAATCCGATCATGCTGATGCAGGCACTTTCTGCACAGGTGATCCGTCATAAGAGAGTCATGAGCGACAAGTGTGTTATTATCTGTGCATCAACCTGCAATGGTTATTTCCATGATGAGTTATGGCCTTATACCAGAGAAATGTATGACATGTTCCAGACAGATCATATGAATACACTCCCTGACATGAACCGCCTTGGGGAATATTTTGCGACGAATGAGGAGTACATCAGGAAATACCGCTATACCAACGCATTTCACCCATTCCACGGCTTTTCCATGATTTCCTGCGGTCATCTGGCAGAGAAGAATACATCAGCCATTTACATCGTGGGCGCAGAACAGCCAGGATATGCCAGAGGAATGGGATTAAAGACAAGAGCTACGATTGAGGAAGCACTTGCTGATGCAAAACTTAAATATGTGGGAGCGAATCCAAATATTCTGGCACTGCCAAAAACATTTAAAACAGCAGCCGTTCATCTTATGATGAAGGATGAAGTATACACCGGAGATAACATGTATCATCATCACTAACAGATTAAAACTTGGAATAAGGATTGGTGGATTAATGCAGCGTAGTAAATGGGTTACGATTGAAGAAGAGATTTTAGAGACGTATATACGGAATCTTAGCGGAGAAATTGTTCTTGGAATTGATGGTTTTATAGATCAGGTATGGCAGGTAGTTGAAACAAGAACACCGGATAATAACTGCATTCTGATTGATAAGATGCAGGAGTTCGGAAATCTGATTGTCAGCCGCAGGGAAGGCGGTATGGCAAATGAGCTGATTAAAAAAAGGCGAAGTTATGGAGGGTTTACTGCCAATACGGGAAAAGCTCTGGGTAATATGGATTTGTCAACGACCCTGATTGGAATGTATGGAAAAGAAGAAATTGATAAGATATTTCATGATCTGAAAGAGAAGTGTAACTTAATATCCGTTGGAGATCCCGTAGTCAGTACAATTCTTGAATTCACTGACGGGAAAATCATGATGCCTAATTTAGACGAACTGCTGAAATTTACATGGAATGATTTCCTCAGCATCATCGGACAGGATCAATTGAAGAAGATATTATTAAACGCTGATATTGTATCATTGGGATACTGGTCCAATATGCCTGATTTTGACACGTTTATAACGAAACTCAATGAGAATTATTTCCATTCAGACCGGCCAAGACGGTTGTTCTTTGATTTTGCAAATATCAAGAAACGAAGTGTGGAGGCGATTAACTCCACTTTCCGGGTTTTAGAAAAAGTGAATGATAAAATTCCCGTGAGTCTCAGTTTAAATGAACATGAAGCAGTTATATTGTTCTCTTATTATGACCGGAATTTTTCTGATGACTGTGAAGAGGCTGCAAGGGACACGGAATATATCAGAAACATCATAGGGCTTGATGAGCTGATTATACACACTCCCCAATATGCGGTTTTATCTTCCAAAACAGAGGGAATGGAGTTGTTAGAGCAGGATTACTGCGCGGCACCTGTGATAACCACGGGAGCCGGCGATACATTTAACGGTGGATACATTGCCGCCTGCCTGGGTAATTTAAAAGCTGCACAACGTCTTGCCATAGCAAATGCAGCCACCAGATTTTATATAAGCAACAGTCATACGCCTGACAGGCAGGAGCTGATTTCAGAGATAAAACGGATTAAAAAAGTTTTAAGCTGAAGTTTTTGAAACAAAAGGAAGGTAACAGGTATGGATAATATATTGTATTTGGATTGCACTTGCGGAATCAGCGGGGATATGTTTGTCGCTTCCCTGCTGGATTTGGGAGCTGACAGGGAGGTTATGCAAAAAGCATTAGACAGCCTTCTGGTTCATGGGTTCGAAGTAAAAATAAGCAGAGTGGAAAAATCAGGACGTAATGCCTGTGATTTTTGTGTTGTTTTAGATGAAAAGCATGAAAACCATGATCATGACATGCAGTATCTTCACGGCAAAGCAGAAGGGCATTCCCATAAGGAAGCAGCCCATCACGACCATGAGTGCAGGGGAATTATTGAAATAAATGAAATTATTGAAAAAGCCCATATGACACCGGGGGCAAGAGCGCTGGCTAAAAAGATATTTTCAATTCTGGCAGAGGCGGAAGCAAAGGCCCATAAAGTTCCGGTGGAAAAGGTACACTTTCATGAGGTGGGGGCAGTTGATTCCATAGCGGATATCGTTGCGGCGGCAGTCTGTTTTGACAATCTGGGAATAAACAAAACGATTATTCCCCAGATATGCGATGGAACGGGCACGATACGCTGCCGTCACGGACTGCTGCCTGTTCCGGTGCCGGCTGTGAAAAATATCGATCTGGCACATAAGCTGAATCTCCATATTACAGATGTAGAGGGAGAATTAGTTACTCCAACGGGGGCCGCGATTGCCGCTGCAATCCGTACTGATGAACAACTGCCAGATCATTTTACCATAAGAAGGACCGGTTTGGGAGCGGGAAAGAGAACTTACAAATGTCCGGGTATTTTAAGAGCTGTCTTTATTACGGAAGATGAAACAGCGTTCATCAGCCAGTTACCAGGTTAAGAAAAAATCATCATAAAATAAAAATGGAGTCGGTGGAAAATTATGAAGCTGCATGAATACATATTGTTTGGACTGATTGGTTTAAGTGCTTCCACAGCAGGGGCGGTCTGCGGAATAGGAGGCGGGGTGATTATAAAGCCGCTTTTAGATGCATTTGGTTTGCTGAGCGTGGAAGCCGTAAGCTTTTTGTCCGGATGTACAGTGCTTGCCATGGCCTGCTTTTCCGTGTTAAAATCAATTTCAAGCGGAGATTCTTCTGTTGATAAAACAATTGGTACGCCTTTGGCAGTCGGTGCAGCAGCAGGAGGTGTGGCAGGAAAAATATTATTTCATATGGTTGCCAGTAGTTTTAGTGACCGGGACAGGGTGGGTTCCGTACAGGCATTCTGTCTTTTGCTTATTACAATAGGAACATTAATTTACACGATAAAGAAAGACAGTATTAAAACTCATGATATCAGAAATAAGGGGATTTGTATCATCATCGGATTTGTTCTGGGTATTTTCTCTTCCTTTCTTGGGATTGGAGGAGGACCCATTAACCTTGTGGTACTGTTTTATTTCTTTTCCATGGATACGAAAACAGCTGCCCAGAATTCCCTGTACATTATTCTGTTTTCCCAGGCAGCCAGTCTTGTTAATTCTATCGCAGCAGGTCAGATACCGGAATTCAGTTTTCTGCTCCTTGCTGTTATGGTGTTCAGCGGAATTGCAGGAGGAGCAATTGGAAGGAAGGTCTGCAATAGACTCAGTGAGATTACAGTGAATAAACTTTTTATTATTTTGATGGCAGAAATTATGATGATTTGCTGTTATAATATCTATCAGTTATCTTAAATGGCAAGGAGGAAACGGTTGTATGCCGCCAGTAAATTTGCTGATAAAACCAGCTTCCGGACTGTGCAATATGGAATGTGACTACTGCTTTTATTGCGATGAAGCAGAAAAGAGAAAGCAGGCTTCTTATGGATTTATGTCAAAAGAGACATTATCCAATGTGATACGTAAGGCACTTTCTTATGGAGAGCAGAGTGTTGGGATTGCATTTCAGGGAGGAGAACCAACTCTTCGCGGAATTGATTTTTTTGAAGAGGCAGTCCGGTGTGTAAAACAGTACAATGGAAAGAATTTAAAGATTGAATATGCCCTTCAGACCAATGGATACGCAATTACGGAGGAATGGTGCGAATTCTTTAAAAAAAACCACTTTCTTGTAGGATTATCCGTTGACGGAATGGAAGGCACTCATGATAAGTACAGGCACAGCAAAAACGGAGAAGGAACATACCAGAAGGTTCTCCATGCTGCCAGGCTTATGAAGAAAAGCGGTGTGGATTTTAACATACTCACAGTGGTAAACAGGGAAACAGCAGAAAATATCGTACCCATTTACAAGGAATATAAGAGAAATGGCTGGGAATATTTACAGTTTATTGCCTGCCTGGACCCCCTTGGGGAAACTCGTGGGCAAAGAGAATATTCCCTTACCCCAAAGGCATACGGTGATTTTCTGATCAAACTTTTTCAACTTTGGTATAAAGACTGGAAACGGGGAAAACAGCCTTATATCCGACAGTTTGAAAACTATATCGGCATTATGCTTAAGTATGAACCGGAATCCTGTGAACAGAGAGGGGTATGCGGGATCCAGTATGTAGTGGAGGCGGATGGAGGAGTCTATCCCTGCGATTTTTATGTTCTGGATGAGTTTAGGCTGGGAAATCTAAATCAGGATACAATGGCAAAAATCCAGGAAAGAAGATCAGAGATCGGCTTTGTTGAGCGTTCCCAGAATCATTCTGAAGACTGTAAACAGTGCCGCTGGTTCTCTCTCTGCCGCGGCGGATGCTACCGCTGCAGGGAGGGCGTGAAGGATAATTATTTCTGCGAAAGTTACCGGATGCTGTTTGAAAGCTGTTTTGCGCAGATGGAAGAAATAAGCCGGTTTCTGTTTACGACCCGGTATTAAGTGTATTGCATCCAACAGACGGAACTCCAAACGTGACAACTGTGTCTTCATCCTACACCTTAAAGGACATGATGGCACTGGGCTTTTCTTCAAAGGGACATGCCATAAAGCGGATGAAAGAAGTATCGGATTTTGTGGTGAACCTTGCAGATAGCAGTATGGCGGAGGCAGTGAATTTCTGCGGCAGCAAAACAGGAGCGGAGTGTAAGCAGCCGCGGCTTCCGTAATATGAAATAAATTTTTAAGTATATCTGCGGTTAATAATTTTGTTTGCATATTTTCCTGATGATTACAGAAACTAATGTCACACAGGAGGTAAGACTATGGCAAAAGCAGGAATGAGAAGACCGAGTCCTTATGATCCCAAAAATCATGGAACGGAAAATCACGAAAAAATGCATCATCCAAAGAATGAACAGGCCAGGGTTCCCGAGATTCAGGGAGCTGCAAAAAACAGCAGTGAAAAAGCAGGTCCTATCAATGCTCCAAACTGGGCAAGAGACGATTACAAAACGGGAAATAAGAATGAAGACTGATGAGGAATATATTGCTGATCATATCAGTCACAGTTTTAAAGGGGCTGTGAAATAACTCCTCAATAAAATAGGACTTTCCGAAGCACGTTGGTGCATCGGAAGTCCTATTTTTGTGGTAAAATTTAACTATGACGAAAAACAATACCATAGATTATTTTAAAACAAAACAAGCAACTTTGCCACTGTTTATTTATATTATACTCATTTTTAATAATCTTGATCATTTGAAAGGAGGATCCTCTTCCAAGCTATCGCTCAGAAGAGAATCCTCCTTTTTCGTAGAGACTTATTTCACGGCCCCTTTATATACATAAAGTGTGTGTTTTGTCTGTTTCAAAACGGTGTTTAATTAAATTGAAATATATGTTATACTAATGCTGAACAAGCAGGATATGAGGTGAATAATTATGAATTTACAACAACGCAACATGATTACAAGTGAAGAAATATATGAAGATTTATGCTCTAAAATAGAAAATCTGGATTATATGCCAGGGGAGGCTATCAGCGAGAATGAACTCTGCGAGCGTTATGATACTTCAAGGCATATGATACGAGGTGCTTTTGCCATGTTAAGGCAGAGACGTTTATTAGAAGTATATCCGCAAAGAGGGAGCTTTGTAAGCCTGATCGATAAAAAATATATATCTGATATTATTTACATCCGGGAATCAATTGAACAGGAAGCGCTTCAACTTGTAATAGAATCAGGGAATGTAGATGAAACCTGTGATAAGATGAGTGCTAACCTGGAACTTCAAAAGAATAATAGAAAGGACAAATACCCGAATGAAGATTTTTTCCGTCTTGACAGAGAGTTTCACACTTATTACCTGGAAGCGGCGGGTCATGGGGATATTATGGATATGATGTCCGATTCTTATATTCATTTTAGAAGATGGCGTAATCTGGAACTTCGTTCCATGCTGAGAATGGATGAGCTGATTGAACAGCACGAAAATATAATTGTGAATTTAAGGAATAAAGACCGGCTTGCAGTGAGAAAGAGCCTTCATGAACATATTGATACGATCAGGCTGTTTAACTCTGTAATTGAGAAAACAAAAAACGAATATTTCTATAAAAGGTAAAATATTCAGGATAAATGCCCGCAGCACAGTCACTTTAATACTTGAAAAAGCAGTATTAAAGTGGTAATATAAAAACAAACTTGTAGACAAGAATACAAGTACTGCGATTGGGGGTGATTATACAGATGAAGATTCATTTACAGGGGAATGTTGCAACCGAAGCGGTTATAGAGATGGAAGAATCAAAAAGTAATTATGTATTCAGGGGGAGTGCTGTTTGCTGTAATGATTTAGATATGTTATCCGAAGTAATAAAAAACATTGGGAGCAGCAGGAATAAAGTGATAGTTCTTAGAAAACGGGATAATAAGAATTTAGAGAATTATTTAAATAAATACTCACAAATATCACATACTTTTGACCCGGATCATGTCTATCATATTATTTCTAATGTAAAATTACCAGAAAGGGAAAACGTTCATTCCATCTACATCAAGACTCCTGAATTCAGTTTTGAGGAACGGTTGTTTCTGATTGAAGATGGGGATAACTTTTTACTGGATATTCCTGAACATGTGTTATATCTGTATATTGCGGATATAGAAATAATACATAGAAAATATGAACTCATGAAGATTAACAATATTTTACAGAAATGATGAGGACAATATGATATTATCGAAGAATATGGAGCGATTGGTTGCAGGAAGTTCAACCATAAGAAGGTTGTTTGAAGAGGGAATTGAGCTGTCTAAAAAGGTCGGAAGTGAGAATGTATATGATTTCAGTCTGGGTAATCCGGCATCCCCGGTTCCTGATGAAGTGAAGCAGTCCATCTATAGAATTCTGGAGAACTGCGACTCCAACTATGTTCATGGATACATGAAGAATGCTGGATACGATGATGTGAGACAAAAGGTTGCGGCATTTATGAATAAAAAATACGGCGCAGCTTTTGAAAAAGATGATATTATTATGACGGTGGGAGCTGCCGGCGGAATCAACTGC
>JAEWPQ010000054.1 GCA_023460575.1 Bacillota bacterium | reverse complement strand
ACTTCAGGTACAGCTTTCTGCTTTACCACAAAATATTTACTTTTATCTTCCATAAAAAAATATCTTCCCTTCTGTGTCCGCATCGGAAATACATCTGTGCTCATAGGGAAGATATTATCATATTTATACATGGTATGCAACTATTTTTATATTTATTTTCTTCGGTATTTAAAAAAATGCATAAAAAAACCTAGATTTCTGCTGAATCCTCACCAGCTTTGGCCCCGGTGCTTAACCAGCGGAGATATGCATACATAAACTGGTCTAACGCTCCGTCAAGGACACTGTTTACATTGCCTGTCTCTGAATTGGTCCTGTGATCCTTCACCATCGTATAAGGCTGCAGCACATAGGAACGAATCTGGTTTCCCCAGCCGATTTCCGTTACATCTCCACGGATCCCGGAAAGTTTCTCCGCATTCTCCTGCTGCTTTAACATATATAGCTTTGCTTTTAACATCTGCATCGCCTTATCCTTATTCTGGAACTGGGACCGTTCATTCTGACACTGTACCACAATTCCTGTAGGGAGATGCGTGATACGGATGGCAGAGGAAGTTTTATTAATATGCTGTCCGCCTGCTCCGCTTGAGCGGTAGGTATCAATTCTTAAATCTTCTTCATTGATATCCACATCAAGGTCTTCTTCAATATCCGGCATGACATCGCAGGATACAAAGGAGGTCTGACGCTTGCCGGCCGCATTAAAAGGGGAAATACGCACCAGACGGTGTACCCCTTTTTCTGATTTTAAATAGCCAAAAGCATTGACACCATTAATCTGTATGGTTACGGATTTGATTCCTGCTTCATCTCCGTCAAGATAATCAAGCACTTCTGTCTGAAAGCCTTTTTTCTCCGCCCAGCGGCAGAACATGCGGTAAAGCATACCGCACCAGTCACAGGATTCAGTCCCCCCGGCGCCGGCATTCAGTCTTAAAATAGCATTGTGGCTGTCATACTCACCGGAAAGCAGCGTATTAATTCGCATCTCCTCCAGATTTTCCTTTAATTCAGCAAGCATCTGGGCTACTTCCGGAATCAGAGAGGCATCGTTTTCTTCATTACCCATCTGGATCATGACTCCGATGTCTTCATACTGCTGTTCTAACTCTTTGTAGCTTTGTACGGTATCCTTTAGATTCTTAGCCAGCTGGACGATCTTTCCTGACTTTTCCGGATCTTCCCAGAAGCCTGGCTCCTCCATGGACTTGTCTAACTCATCGATTCGCTTTAACTTGTTATCTAAGTCAAAGTGAATCCCTCACTTCCACTAATGGTTTTTCATACGTCGATAATTCGTATTTGTACTGATCTAATTCTACCACTGTGTCACCCACTTTCGTTTTTTAATTTATAAATATAAAATTGGGGCCCGTCCCGGAAAGGGAGCGGACTCCAATCTCATAAAAATACTATACTGGTTTGCGTCCGCAGCACTGTTTATACTTTTTGCCGGAACCGCATGGACACGGATCATTGGGATAGACTTTATTATCAGCCTTTTTCACCGGTGCCTTCACTGAGCTGTCATCCTTATTGGTTCCTGTCACCTTGGCAGCAGGTTCACGTTCCACCTTCTGCTCAACTCTGATGTGGAAAAGGATCCGGACAGTATCTTCCCGGATAGCAGCTGTCATCTCATCAAACATCTGATAGCCGCTCATCTTATATTCCACAAGGGGATCTCTCTGTCCATAGGCCTGAAGACCAATACCCTGGCGAAGCTGATCCATATCGTCAATATGGGACATCCATTTATTATCAATTACTTTTAAAAGAATGACGCGCTCCATCTCACGGATCTGTTCTCCCTCAGGGAACTCTGCCTCTTTAGTTTCATAAAGCTTAATCGCTTCTTCTTTCAGCATGTGCTTCAGCTCATTCTTCCTCACTTTTCCATCTTCCGGAAGAGTGATCGGCTGAAGCGGAATCACAGGAAGGAGAAGGGTATTCAATTCATTTAAATCCCATTCTTCCGGAGCCTGATCTTCACTGACAGATAAATCCACAGCATTCTCCACAATATCGGTAACCATCTTTAATACAACGTCACGCATGTTGTCTCCGTCAAGAACTTTTCTTCTTTCTGCGTAGATCACTTCACGCTGTTCGTTCATAACTTCATCGTATTTTAAAAGGTTCTCACGGATACCATAGTTGTTGGTCTCGATCTTCATCTGTGCCTTTTCAATGGCATTGGAAAGCATCTTGTGCTCAATCTGCTCGCCTTCCGGCACACCAAGAGCATTGAACATGCCTACCAGACGTTCGGAACCGAAAAGACGCATTAAGTCATCTTCCAGAGAGATATAGAATCTGGACTCGCCCGGATCTCCCTGACGGCCGGAACGGCCTCTCAGCTGGTTATCAATACGGCGTGACTCATGACGCTCTGTACCGATAATCTTTAAACCGCCTGCAGCTTTGGATTCATCATCAAGCTTAATATCCGTACCACGGCCTGCCATGTTAGTTGCAATGGTAACTGCCTTATGCACACCTGCATCAGCAACGATCTCCGCCTCAAGCTCATGGTACTTTGCATTTAATACTTTGTGAGGAATGCCTCTGCGTTTTAACATACCGCTTAACATCTCAGATGTATCAATGGTTATGGTACCAACCAGCACCGGCTGACCCTTTTCATAAGCAGCTGCCACTTCGTCGCATACTGCCTCAAATTTTTCTTTCTTTGTTTTATAAACCGCATCTTCCTGGTCAATACGGGCGATGGGACGGTTTGTCGGAATTGAGATCGCATCCATTCCATAGGTATTTCTGAATTCCTTCTCCTCTGTAAGAGCAGTACCGGTCATACCTGCTTTTTTGTTGTATTTATTAAAGAAGTTCTGGAATGTGATGGTTGCAAGAGTTTTACTCTCTCTGCGGACATTCACATGCTCTTTCGCCTCAATGGCCTGATGAAGACCGTCAGAATACCGTCTGCCTGGCATAATACGTCCTGTAAATTCATCAACAATCAGGACTTCATCATCTTTTACCACATAATCTTTATCTCTGAACATTAAATAGTTGGCACGGAGAGCCAGAATGATATTATGCTGAATCTCTAAGTTCTGCGGATCTGACAGGTTCTCAATGTGGAAGAAACTTTCCACTTTATCCACACCCTGTTCTGTTAAGTTAACCACCTTATCCTTTTCATCCACAATAAAATCACCGGACTCAGTGATTTCTTCTCCCATGATGGCGCCCATCTTGGAAAACTCTCCGGAAGCTTCGCCCTTCTCCAGCTGGTGTGCAAGAATATCGCAGACTTCATAGAGCTTTGTGGATTTCCCGCTCTGTCCGGAAATAATAAGAGGAGTTCTCGCCTCATCAATTAAAACAGAGTCGACCTCATCAATGATACAGAAATCTAAATTTCTTAAAACCATCTGTTCTTTATAGATGGCCATGTTGTCTCTTAAATAATCAAAACCAAGCTCGTTGTTCGTTACATAGGTTATATCACAGTTATAAGCTTCACGTCTCTCGTCTGAGTTCATATTATTAAGTACAACACCAACCGTCATACCAAGGAACTCATGAATTCTACCCATCCACTCCGCATCACGCTTTGCCAGGTAATCGTTAACTGTTACAATCTGTACTCCGTTCCCAGCCAACGCATTTAAATAAGCAGGACAAGTTGACACCAGAGTCTTTCCTTCACCAGTCCTCATCTCCGCAATTCGTCCCTGGTGTAAAACCAGTCCACCAATTAACTGCACACGGAAATGTTCCATATTAAGAACTCGCCTTCCGGCTTCTCTTACAGTTGCGAACGCCTCAGGCAAGATGTCATCAAGAGTTTCTCCTGCTGCCAGTCTTTCCTTAAAAAGCTTGGTGTTGTTTTTCAATTCCTCATCCGTAAGTGCAACCATGGTTGGGCGCAGAGATTCTATTTTATCCACAATGGGACTAATAATTTTCAATTCTCTTTCACTATGAGTTCCAAATATTTTTTGAACCAAGTTCATGATTTATTCTCCTACTCTATCTTTCAATATACACCGTACAATCCTGTATATTGTAGCACTAACCTGCTTTTAATTCAACGAATTCATAAAAAATTAACATTCTGGTAATAATCAGACCGTTTATTGCCAGGTACTGCCATTTTCATCAGCAACCTCCAGCAAATTCAGTTGAATATTATGGTTAACCTGACACATTGCACAAAAAATTTGTTCGATTCCCGACTTTTCCACATTATCCACATTGGATTGTGTATTTTTCCCCCATTTTTATCCCCACCTCCAACCCTCGCATTTGCGAAAAAAATCAGTTATGCACCAAGTTATCCACATTATCCACAAATTTTCTCCACATATTCCCAGCATTCCCACTTGAATGACAGATCCGTGTATTTTTGTATACTTGTCATAAAATTTTCTTTTTCGACGAAAAATTCCATTTTTCCCTTGACTTTTTTTAAGCCCCATCTATAGTTTTTCAATAAATTGATAAAATAATAAGAAGATACTTTTTACAAAATCTTTCCTTAAATTATCTTTATATTTTACAGAGAGATTGAATTATTCTCATAAATATGCTATACTATAGCTATCTCAAGAAAAAGGAGCTGATGACTTATGCGTTTTACAATTACAGGAAGAAATATTGAGGTGACAGCAGGGTTACGGGAGGCAATTGAGGACAAACTTGGAAAACTGGACCGTTTTTTCGCACCTGCTACAGAAGCAACAGTAAGACTCAGCGTGCAGAGGGAAATTCAGAAAATTGAAGTAACTATTCCAGTGAAAGGACATATTATTCGAGCCGAAGAATCAAGCACTGACATGTACGTTTCCATTGATCTGGTAGAAGAGATCCTGGAACGGCAGTTGAAAAAATATAAAAACAAGTTAATCGACAAAAAATTAAATGCTCCCTCTTTTTCAACAGCATTTTTGGAAGATGAAACAGCAGTCGATGATCAAGTGGAAATTGTCAAAACAAAGAAATTTGCAGTAAAGCCCATGGATCCCGAAGAAGCATGTGTACAGATGGAACTTCTTGGGCACAGCTTCTACGTATTCCTCAATGCGGATACCGACGAAGTAAATGTTGTATATAAAAGGAAGGGCGGTTCATACGGACTGATTGAGCCGGAATTACTATAAAATGATGTCAGACAAGGGTGGAAACCATAATCGGTTTCCACCCTTTAATTTTACCTGCCGTACCACTACATAGCAGGACACTCCGGCAACATTTCACAACATTTTACTTGAACTTTTATAGCATCAAATGTATCCTTAATGTGGCTTATTCTATTATGTGATACAGAGGTACTGATTTTGATTAAAATAGCGGTATGTGATGATGATAACAAAATGATACTGGAATTAAAAAACAAGATATCCGATTATATGAATGAAACCAGTTATAAAGCTGAGATATATGCATTTTCCTGTGCAGAAGATCTGCTTAAAAGTGATACATTATTTGACATTGTTTTCCTTGACATACAAATGGACCGTATGACAGGTATGGAAGCAGCAAAGCGGATCCGGCAGTCCGGTTCCCAATGCTTTCTTATTTTTGTGACAGTTCTTAAAGAATATGTCTATGATGCCTTTTCCGTAGAAGCATCCGATTATCTGCTGAAGCCGTTAAACAGCCAGCGCTTTCTATCCACAATGAACCGCATCATTCACTATGTTGAGGACAAAAAAACATCGGTTTTAACAATTCAGAAAGGATGCTGGTGTAAATCAATCCATTTTGCTGATATTTTATACTGCGAAGCAATTAACAGAAAGATTTATGTTCATACAAAGCAGGAAATTATTGACTACTATTTTAAGATTAATGAATTGGAAAAACAGCTGGTATCTGACTTTTTCTGCTGCCACCGCAGCTATCTGGTTAACCTACAGGCTGTCTGTGGGTATGAAAACGGTCAGGCGAAGTTAGTTAACGGGGAAAACATTCCCGTTTCCAGGCTTCGCAGGCAGGAGTTTATGGAAGCAATGCTGAACTATATGAAGGAAGGGGACAGATAAATGCCGATAAAAGAACTGTTCAACAGGTGGTTTGATTTTGTTTACTTCTTTTGTATATTGAATGCCTGTCTGGCCTTGATGGAAATATGTTTTTTAGGAAGATTTACGTTTCGGGTTGTAAAATGGTATCATTATTCAGGTTACATCCTTGTCATTTACCTGCTGGCTGCAATTGAACTATTCACCCGGGCTTCATTTCCAGTATCCACCCTTCTGGAACTGGGAGCACTTTTTTTATTCGGCTGGCTGGCTTTAAAATGTCCGCCGGCATCATCTGCAGCAGCAGCTATATTGGCAATCTGCATTATGCAGGTTGTTAACGGCATATTTCAGTCATTGCTTAATATCTTTTTAACAATCCTGTTTCCCTATATACTGGTTCCTACAGTAATAAGCAGTGTGTTTGTGATGGCAGCTGTATTTTTCTCCTATCAGCTTGCTTTGAAATGGCTGAAAGACGGGAAAGTACCCATGCTGCGTTATATCCTGATTCTGATGCTGCCCATTCTCTTCGTTCTTCTGGTCATGCAGCATGTTTTTGCCACATACGGGAACACAGTCACAGTCAGTTCAGACGGTACCAGAATTTTTCCGGATGTAAATGACTGGACGATGCTGTTCATACAGACAGCTGCTTATCTATGTCTGTTTGCAGTGCTTTTTGCATATAAAGAATTATTGGAAGGTTTTGCACTGCAGATGCGGAATACTCTTTTGGAACAGCAGGTTAACATCCAGTATGATTCTGTCCAGGAAATGCAGACTCGTTACGAACTGACCCGAACATTCCGGCATGACTTTAATGGCCACTTAGCCGTACTGGGGGGCTTCTTAAAAACAGGAGAAACAAAAAAGGCCATGGAATATCTGAATAAGCTGACTACGCTGTCAGATCAGCTTTCATTTCCATGCCAGACAGGAAATGCAGTGTTAGATATTCTGTTAACAAATAAATTAGGGCTAGCGCGCCAGAAGGGAATAAACGTCGACTGCACCGTAAAAATTCCCGACAGCAGTATCATAGATGATATGGATTTATGTATCGTATTCTCAAATGCTGTGGATAATGCTGTCAAAGCCTGCAAAAGCGAAAGCAAAACACCTCAATATCTGATACTTAAGACAGTAAGGAAAGGCGACTTTTTTATGATTGAAATTGAGAACAGCCGTTCCGATGACATTATGCCAGTCAAAGGTACCGGAATCGGACTTCAAAGTATAAAAGCAGTGGCCGGGAAATATCATGGCACTGTCAATATTGAGAAAGATCCGCGAGTCTTTCGTTTAAATGTACTCTTTATCATTTCACAACAATCAGACAGCATCTCAATGCAAAGCTCTTGAAACTCAATGACATCCTTAATATATTCATAGTATCTCAGAATAAAAGGAGGCATTGCTATGAATATTAATAATTTGGGGACTTTTTCACCTCAATCCACTGCCGGTGCAGACGCAGGCCAAAAAACAGAGCCAGACAGCACCAGTGATGTTGAGCAGCAAATAAAAGTGTTGGAAAAGGAAAAGGGAAAACTGGAAGACCAGAGGGATAAAGAAAGAAATCCTTTCGCATTGCAGCAAAGCAGCAAATACAAAGATCTGGAAAAAAGAATTAAGGAATTGGACAAGCAGATTCTGCAGCTGAAAGGTGAGGCATCCTCAGCTCAGAAAAAATCAGATAACGGGAGCCAGGAGGCAGTCTCTGGCAGGTCCCCCTTTGACACCTATATTCCTGAAAATCAGGAATATAACGGTTAGCAAAATCCTCCGGTAAAGGTCATAAATTCCCTTATCGGAGGATTTCAGTCTTGTGAAGCTTATTTGCCGTAATGTGTCAGATAACGCTCGACGCTTGTAATTGCATTGGCTCCGTCTGAAACCGCAGTGGATACCTGTCTCAGCTGTTTGGTTCTTACATCACCTGCTGCAAAAATACCGGGTACATTGGTCTCGCAGTCTTCTCCCGCCTTAATATACCCATGATCCATCTCAACAAGGTTATCAAAGGCTTCGCTCTGGGGATTGATCCCCACTGCAATAAATACGCCGTCAACGGAAAGTTTGCTTGATTTTTCTGTCTTGGAGTTTTTAATGGTCAGAGACTCTACCTGATCTCCTCCCTCAATCTCTTCGACTACCGTATCCCAGATGATTTCAACATTCTCCTGGTTAAATAACTGAGTCTGCAGTGTCTTTGCCCCCCTCAGTTCATCTCTTCTGTGAATTAAGTACACCTTTTTGCACATTCTGGAAAGGAATATGGCGTCTTCAATTGCCACATCGCCTCCGCCTACAACGGCGGCTACCTTGTTACGGAAAAATGCTCCGTCACAGGTTGCGCAATAGGAAACACCCATTCCGGTCAGTTCCTTCTCTCCAACAACGCTGAGCTTTCGATACAGGGCGCCGGTTGCAATAATAACCGATTTTGTCACATAGGACTGTTCCTGGGCGACAACGGTAAATTCTCCGTCTGCTGCCTCAATCCGGAGT
The DNA here is from genome assembly GCA_023460575.1 of Bacillota bacterium. Lineage (GTDB taxonomy): Bacteria > Bacillota > Clostridia > Lachnospirales > Lachnospiraceae > Lacrimispora. Next base: position 41,815 of record JAEWPQ010000054.1, on the reverse strand, counting down.
ACCTCGTCTGTGACAAACTCTGCTCCCAGCTTTTCTGCATGGTCGCGAAACTTCATACCTAAGTCAAATCCGTTAATTCCCGGAAGTCCCGGATAATTATCCACTTCGTAGGTATTGAGAATCTGTCCGCCGCTGGCGACTTCTTTTTCAATCACTACCATCTTAAGTTCTGCTCTTTTCCCATATACTGCAGCGGTAAGACCTGCCGGACCTGACCCAATGATCACAACGTCATAAATCTCATTCATTTTATCTACCTGCTTTCTTTAATTTGTAATACAGATTCTTTTGTATTCATTATATCTCACCCGACTTTTTGTATGCAATGCCCTCGTTGCATTTTAAAGCAGAATTTGTTAAAATAAAGGCATCATATACAGACAGAAAGGGTGGTTTTATGTCTAGAAAAACAGTACTTGTAACCGGCGCTTCCCGTGGAATCGGAAAGGCCATTGCTGTCAAATTTGCAAAAAAAGGATACAATGTGGTCATTAACTGTCTTCATAATGAAGACCGCCTTTTGCAGACCAGGAAGGAACTGGAGTCCTATCAGATCTCCTGCCTCTCCTATATGGGTGACATGGGAGATATGAGTGAGTGCCAGGAACTTTTTCAGATGATTAAAAAGCAGTTTGGTCCTCTGGATGTTCTTGTAAACAATGCAGGTATCTCCTACATCGGTCTCCTTCAGGATATGCCGGCAGAAGCCTGGGACCGTATCATTCGTACTAATTTAACATCTGTCTTTCACTGTTCAAAGCTGGCTATCCCCGGAATGCTGGAACGCAAGCAGGGAAAGATTATAAACATCTCCTCAATCTGGGGTATCTCGGGTGCGTCCTGTGAAGTAGCCTATTCCGCTACCAAAGGCGGTATCAATGCATTCACCAAAGCTCTTGCCAAAGAACTGGCACCAAGCAATATTCAGGTCAATGCTGTAGCATGCGGAGCCATCGATACAGAGATGAATCAGTTCCTAAGCGAAGATGAGTTAATCGCTCTTATTGATGACATTCCCGCCGGAAGGCTGGGTAAGGCGGAAGAAGTGGCAGATCTTGTCTTTCATCTGGGCTATAAAAACTCCTATCTAACCGGTCAGATCATCGGTCTTGACGGTGGTTTTATTTAATAAGCTTTCCACATTCTGATTCATGATTGACGCGGTGCGGTGAAGAATCTTAAGATCTTCTACAGGAATATCCCTGTGAAGTTCTTCCACAAAGTCCTTCCTGCACCGCCTGATCCGTTCCACAATCTCATGGCTTTTTTCTGTAAGCTGAAGACGGACCAGCCTTCGGTCATTCTTATCCCTGTCAGCTGTTACATATCCCTTCTCACAAAGAGAATCTACAGATCTTGCGATCAGACCCTTGGAGATGTTTTTGTACTGTGCAATCTCCGAAGCACTTTTTAATCCCTCATTATTTGCCAGAAACATCATAACTACTATTTCATTGGGAGTAAAACCATATTCCGATACGGACTGACTGCAAAGTTTCTGATATACCTTATCGATTTTTACAAAGCATGCCAGACAGCACTCTTCTTCCTGTCTCATTCTTTCTCCCGGCATACTGATTACAGACTCATTCATAACAACACCCTTACTAAATCATATGAGAAAATTACCGCGCTGTATACTGCCAAAGCTGCTCCAGCGCTTTTATTAGTTCACTATTGAACCGTTTACTTTTGAAGTATATCTCATATAGAAACATCTGTCAACCCGGAATATGGAAAAACCCGGAAAAAGAAATCTTTTTCCGGGTAATGGTTTTTATGCTTCTGGTTTTTCAACCTGTACAATAGCTGATTTCTGCATAGGAATTCTGCAGTTTTTGTTATTGCCGAATTCAACGATAACTGTATCATCAGTCATATCGATAATAACTCCATAAAATCCGCTGCTGGTTAATACACTATCACCAATTGCAATGCTGGAGAACATCTCCTGCTGTCTTTTTTTCTCTTTCTTCTGTGGTCTGATCGCAATAAAATACATAAAGCCAAAGATTACTGCAATGTAAATTACCCAGAAACCCATGCCCATCGTACCGCCTGTTGCTAATAACATAACCGTTTCCTCCTTATATATCGCTCTGCCGTCTGCCTGTCCTAAAAGAGGGCTTTATGCCCCGGATCCACCGGTCATCATGCCGGATAGCTTCCTGTCTTTATATTCTCCATAACGGTGATTCTCAATCGCTTCTCGAATCTCTTCCATCATTGTATTATAAAAATACAGATTATGCAAGACACATAATCTCATGCCCAGCATTTCTTTTGCTTTCAATAAATGCCTGATGTAAGCTCTGCTGTAGGAACGGCAGGCAGGGCACTGGCACCCTTCTTCAATCGGCTTATGATCCAGTTCGAATTTGGAATTAAATAGATTTAATTTTCCAAGGTTTGTATAAACGTGACCGTGACGGCCGTTTCTTGACGGATAAACACAGTCAAAGAAATCCACGCCTCTGTCCACAGACTCTAAAATATTAGCCGGAGTCCCTACCCCCATTAAGTAAGTTGGCTTGTTTTCGGGAAGATAAGGCACCGTCTCATCAAGAATCCGGTACATCTCCGAGTGGCTCTCTCCTACCGCAAGACCTCCAAGAGCATATCCGTCAAGATCCATGGCAGAAATGGTCTTCGCATGGGCAATTCTAATATCTTCAAAGGTTCCGCCCTGATTAATCCCGAAGAGCAGCTGATCCTTATTAAGGGTATCTGGAAGCACATTAAGCTTTGCCATCTCAACCCTGCACCGCTCCAGCCATCTGGTAGTACGGTCCACACTGTTTTGCATATATTCCCTGGTGGCCGGATGAGGCGGACATTCATCGAATGCCATTGCAATGGTAGAGGCTAAATTTGACTGAATCTGCATACTCTCCTCAGGTCCCATAAAGATCCTGTGTCCGTCAATGTGAGACTGGAAGTATACACCTTCTTCCTTTATCTTTCTCAGACCAGTGAGAGAAAACACCTGAAATCCGCCGGAATCCGTAAGAATGGGGCGGTCCCAGTTCATAAACTGGTGAAGCCCGCCGAATTCCTTAATTAACCGGTCGCCTGTGCGCACATGAAGATGATAGGTATTGGACAGTTCCACCTGGGTTTTAATCTCCCGGAGATCATCCGTGGAGACAGCCCCTTTAATGGCTCCTACCGTTCCCACATTCATAAACACCGGCGTCTGGATTGTGCCATGCACCGTAGTTACTTCCGCCCGCTTTGCACGTCCGTCTTTTGCAATGATTTTATAGTTCATTTACAATTCCTTACTTTAATAATTTTTTGCTGTTTTTAGCAGTTACTTTTGCGGCTGAGTTCTTCTTCCCCTTATTTGCAGTCATGACATACCACAAAGAACCTGTGATGCAGACAGAAGAGTAAGTACCGCATACAATTCCTACCATAAGCGGAAGTGCAAACTCCCGAATGGAGGATACTCCCATAATAAACAGAACAAATACCATAATAAATGTAGTCAGTGAAGTATTCATACTTCTGGTAAATGTCTGGGTAATACTTAAGTTGACGATATCAGCAAGTTCCATCTTAACCTGAGTTTTCAGGTTTTCGCGGATACGGTCAAAAATAACAATGGTAGCATTAATGGAATAACCCACAATCGTAAGCATACATGCGATAAAAGTGGAGCCAACCGACCATTTTAAGATTGCATAAAAGGTAAGCACAACCAGCACATCATGAACCAGTGCCAGAACCGCACTGCCGGCAAAGCGGATATCCTTAAACCGGAACCAGATATACAGAAGCATACAGATGGTAGCTATAATGACCGCCACAATTGCATCACGCTTCATTTCCTGGCTGATCGCTCCGGAAATACTCTCTGCAGTAATTTTCTCTTCTTCCACACCAAAGTGATCCACCATGGCTTTATTCACAGCTTCTCTCTCTGCTACCGTCAATGTCCTTGTCTTAATAATAACCTCATTGGTACCTGCTACCTTCTGAGTCTGAACATCTGAATCTTTGGTTACTTCCTTCACCACAGGCACCACCTCAGAAGATATTTTGTCCAAAGACAAATCTTCGTTAAATGTTACATTGGTGGAGGTACCGCCTTTAAATTCCATACTGTAATTTAAAATATTACCGGTCTGGGATTTATTCACTCCAAGCCATGCAAGTCCAATAACAATAACCAGTAAAGAGGCGGAGAACCAGATCATACGTTTTGAAACAAAGTCAATCGGCTTTCTGTCCTTCTTTACTCCATACATCTTTTCCTTATCAAAGCCTAAGTTAAACAGACTGTTTAAAATGAACTTAGTCACAAACAGAGCAGTTATCATGGAAAGAACAATACCGATAGCAAGAGTAGAAGCAAAACCCTTTACTGTACCGGAACCTCTCCAGAACAGTACTGCCGCTGCAATCAGCGTGGTAACATTCCCGTCTACAATGGCAGACAAAGCTTTGTTAAAACCAGTCTGAATTGCGGATTTAACTGTTTTTCCATATCCGATCTCTTCCTTGATACGGGTGAAAATAATAACATTTGCATCCACCGCCATACCAATGGAAAGAATAATACCTGCAACTCCCGGAAGAGTCAGAGTCACCTCAAATGCTTCCAGCAGAATTAAGATAACACCTACGTAAATAGACAATGCTACTACTGCGGCGAATCCCGGAAGCAGGTAAACCAGAATCATAAATACGGCTACGATGGCAAATCCAATCGCACCTGCCTTTAAGCTGGTAGTAATTGCTTCCTGTCCAAGCTTAGCACCAACTACATTGGAACGCAGCTCTTCCAGTTCCAGAGAAAGAGATCCAATACGGATAGTAGAGGCCAGTGTTTCCGCTTCTTCATAAGAGCTCATTCCGCTGATCTGGCACTGTCCCTGGGTAATCGGTTCCTGAACGACTGGGTTTGAGTAGATCTTTCCATCATAAATAATGGCAATTCTCTTCCCTACATTAGCAGTCGTTGCATCGCCGAAAACCTTTTTTCCTTCATCTGTAAATGTCAAATCTACCATGTATTCCTTGATGCCGTTATTCTCAGTAATAACAGGTTTCGCAGTTGATACCTGATTACCATTTAAAATAACTTTTCCAGCCTCATCTGTAAATGTCAAAGAGCCAGGTTTTCCAAGCTCTTCCAGAATCGCATTGGCATCAGATACGCCGGGGATATCAACATTAATACGGTTGTCCCCTTCCTGGTACACCTCTGCTTCTGTGCTGTAGTTCTGAACTCTCTGCTGCAGTTTGTAGATTGTATCTTTCATATCCTCGGCACTTGGTTTTTCTTCCTTTGCCTGATAGGTAATGCTGACGCCCCCCGCCAGATCCAATCCAAGCTTAATGTCACCCATGGTGGTATAGCCGAAATAGCCGAACAATCCAACCATCGCCAGTGCAAAAATCAGCCCTAACAGGCCCTTGCCTTTGTTACTTTTCATGACTTTTCTCCTTCACTTTTGGAATAAAACAAGCTTAAGTCTGAAAGCAAGTTCTTTCAGTCCTATTCTTCAGCCAGTGCTGCCTTTATCATGATTGCACACTCAATCCGCTTCTTCTGCATCTCGCAGCCGATATCATACGCATCCGTAATGCTTCCATGAAAATTATAGGAGTTGGCTGCACAGCCTCCGCTGCAATAAAACCTTGCAAAACAATCCCGGCATTTGTCTTTCGCATAAACATTGCAAAGCTTAAATTCATCGCGGATCTGTGTGTTTGTCACACCTGTATCTACATTGCCGAGAAGAAACTCTTCTTCTCCGACAAACTGGTGGCATGGATAAAAATCCCCCCATGGGGTAACTGCCAGATATTCTGTCCCCGAACCGCAGCCTGACAATCTCTTCGCTACACAGGGCCCCTGAGTCAGATCAATATTAAAGTGGAAGAAATTAAACCCTCTTCCTTCCTTTTGTCTCTTAATATACTCAACAGCCAGCTTATCATACTCCTCTAAAATTCCCGGAATATCCTCCTGCCTGATGGAATAATCCTCTTCCTCCTGAGCCACAACCGGTTCAATTGACATACTTTCAAAACCAAGATCTGCAAACTCCATCACGTCTTTGGAAAAATCCAGATTATTCCTGGTAAATGTCCCGCGGATATAATAATCCTTAGTCCCTCTCAGTTTTGCAAACTTCTGAAATTTAGGAACAATCAGTTCATAGCTCCCCTTCCCATTACGGAACGGCCTCATCTGATCATTAACTTCCCTGCGTCCGTCAAGACTTAAAACCACATTGCTCATTTCCCGGTTGCAGTATTCCATAATCTCATCATTTAAAAGAACGCCGTTAGTCGTCATGGTAAAGCGGAAGTTCTTATTATATTCTTTCTCTTTTGAGCGTCCGTATTCAACAAGCTGCTTAACAACGTCCCAATTCATCAAAGGTTCGCCGCCAAAAAAGTCCACTTCCAGATTCTTTCGGTTCCCTGAATTAGCAATCAGAAAATCAAGCGCCTTCTTTCCAACCTCAAATGACATAAGCGCACGGCGTCCGTGATACTCCCCTTCTTCCGCAAAGCAATACTTGCAGGCAAGGTTGCAGTCATGAGCAATATGTAAGCAAAGTGCCTTTACAACCGTCTTTCTCTTTTTAAAATCAACCACATAATCGTGGTAAATATCCTTCGTAAACAGTTCCCCTTCATTAATCAGAAACTGAATTTCTTCCAGAGCTTCCTTAATCTCAGCCTCATCATAGATCCCTGAAAGTTCCTTTAACACTTTTTCTTTTGCTTCTTTCGGAAGCGCTGCAGCCTCTTCCATATCCGGCACCAGTTCTGCCGCAATTTTCACAGCATCATACATAACCGGATCGACCGAATGAACAGAACCGCTGTTGACATCCATAATAATATGGAAGCCATTATTAATATATTGATGGATCACTTGTATTCTCCTTAATTAAAATTTAACCCGTAATCATTTTAGCAGACAAGCGAAGCAACCCCTACCGTCTAACGACCGTAGGGGCATATGCTTATCTGCCTTATGGCTGTTCTATACAGTTTTATACTAACGATTGCTGTTCTCGCAGCTCTGGTTTCCTACTGTACAGGATGTTTTGCAAGCTGACTGGCAGGAAGTCTGGCATTCACCGCAGCCACCTTTTTTCATAGATTCTTTTAAAGTACTGGAACTTAATGTTTTAACGTGTTTCATAAACTTACACCTCCTGTATTTGCCTAATTCTTTGAGATTATACCACATGTTTTTAACCAGTGCAAGATGAAATGCCCCCTCAGGCAGACGCTCAAACATTTTTTTCAACCGCCAATATATTCGAATATCCTCCCTAAGGGACGAATATACTGAACCATAAGACAAGACATAAGGAGAAATAACATGGAAAAATCAAAGCTTCAGGTCACACTTAGAAATCTGCTTGTCACCTACATATTGACCGGAGTCCTGCTGGTGATCCTGGCCTTAGCGCTTTATAGATTCCGGCTGAAGGAAGGTCAGATCCGGCTGGGTGTCAACGCAGTTTACATCATCACCTGTCTCTTTGGAGGTATTCTCATGGGAAAGAGCATAAAGCAGAGGAGGTTCTTCTGGGGCCTGTTACTGGGTCTTTTGTATTTCCTTGTGCTGTTTGCGGTTTCCTTTATGCTGAACAGAGGGATAAACGGTTCGATGAATCAGATACTTACTACGATGGCGATCTGCGCAGCCAGTGGGACTGCGGGGGGGATGCTTAGTTAGGGGCGGAGATGTTGTTTTAGATGGGAAGACAAGGGGCTGGCGGAAAATGATGAGTCCGGTCCCCGGATACGCTCATGGTTTCGGGCGGGATAGGTGTAAGGGAGAGAAAGCACGGAAATAAGGACACCGGCACCATTCATCGGGTTTTCCTGATGAAAACCCGATTCAGGGCGCCTAAAAAACGGACTTTGTGAGTCCGTTTTTTGTCCTCATTTCCGTACTTCCTCTCCCTAACACCTATCGACGCCCTGCAAAATTCGCCGTATCCGGGGACCGGACTCATCATTTTCAGTCAGACGCGTTCTCTTCATCTGGGAAAAAACGTCGCGGACCAGACGTGATAACCAGCATCTTCGCTTTATGAATATTGAAAACGTGGAGGGGATTGGCTTCCAGTGGGTTTTCCAGCGGCGTCGCGGGAAACAGGACAGAGCAAGAGGGGATGAGGCGGTTTGGAGGCGGGTTAGAACTTCTTAGGGCGGACAGGTGCAAAAAACATGGGCGGAAATTGGCTTCAAAGCCAATTTCCGAGGAAACCCTGAGCGCGAATTTCTTTCAGAAATTCGGGTGAAGTGTTTCCGGTCCCATGTTTTTTGTGCCTGTCCGGCCTTAGAAGTTCTCCCGCCGAAACTCCGTCTCAGCCCCTCTTGCTCTGTCCTGTTTCCTCCACCCCGCAAAACCCTCTTACGCCTGGTGAGGCAGATACATCCTTACTTTATCAACTCTATTCTTATCCAACGATTCAACTACCAGCCTGATATCACTGTAAACCACTTCTTCTCCCTGTTCAGGCAGACGGTCCAAAAGTCCGATTATCAGTCCGGCTATGGAATCGTAATCATCTGATTCCAGTTCCAAACCAAGCCGGTCATTTAAATCATCAAGCTTCATGGAACCTTCCACCAGATATTCAAACGGCGCTACTTCTACAAATTCGTTCTCTTCGTCCTCATCGTATTCATCCCTGATCTCTCCTACAATCTCCTCCAGTAAATCCTCAAGTGTGATCATGCCGGCTGTTGCTCCGTATTCGTCAAGTACGATAACCACATTGTTACAGGTCTGACGCATCTCTATCATGAGTTCAGCCGTTTTCTTGTACTCATATGTATAGAGGGGCTCTCTTAAGAAATTCCGTATATGAAAGCCGGTACTGTTGTCGTTTAGAAGAAGGTCTTTCATATTGATGATTCCGATTACATTATCATTGGTATCTTCGTATACAGGTATTCTTGTGTACATCTCTTCACGGAATATATCGATTAGTTCTTCATAGGTTGCATTCACGTCCACCAGCGTCATGTCGATACGGGGTATCATGATGTCCCTGGCTACGGAATCTCCGAAATCGAATACATTGTTAATCATCTTTCTTTCTTCTGATTCAATGACCCCCTCTTCATGACTTACATCTACGATGGTTCTAAGTTCGTCTTCTGTGATGGAATCCTGCTTTCGGTTTGGGTTGACGTGAATGAAACGCAGAAAACTGGAAGAGAGGATGTGAACCACATAGATAAGTGGTGTCATCACTGTCATAAAGGGGTAAATAATTTTTGCATACTTTAAAGAAATTGCTTCGGAATATAAGGTCGATATGGTTTTAGGGGAAATCTCACCGAAAACCAGAATTACAAGCGTCAGAATGCCGGTCCCAATACTGATCGCCTTATTCCCCCAGATACTCATGACCAGCGTGGTGGACATGGAAGAGGCGGTTAAGTTGACCACATTGTTCCCTACGAGAATCGCGCTGAGCATCTTGCCCTGGTTCTCCAGAATCTTTGTAAGCGTAATGGCATTTTTGTTGCCTGCTTCTGCCAGAGTTCTGACCCTGATCCGGTTCACCGTCGTAAGTGCTGTCTCAGCGGATGAGAAAAATGCTGATAATCCAACTAAAAAAATTAATATAAGCAACTGTATATAGTCACTCGAATCCAAAAAAATCAACTCCTGTTTTATAATATTTTATGAATGATTGTACAATAGAAAAACGGCTGTGTCAAGAAAACAGCCGTTTTTTTCAGTTCAGCGTTCTTTGAATGCACGTACGGCTTCAATGATGATGATGAGGCCGGCACCCAGAAAGATGAAAAAATCTCCCAGGTTAAAGACGACTTTTTTCAGCTTTCCGTACTGAATACTGAAATAGTCCACTACGTAATGACGGACCAGACGGTCGTAAAGGTTGCTGACTGCTCCTCCGAGAGCGATTGATAAGGAAAGTTTTTCTGCTGTCTTTCCTTTGCTTCTTAAGAGGCACGCAAGCATTCCTCCGATAAAGGAGGCAACTGCCAGGGGAATCATGGAAACCAGCTCCGGATGTTCTTTTAGGTAGCCGAAGGAGAAACCGGGATTATGATTCTTGTATAGAAGGATCTTTCCGCTGCTTTCTTTTAGTTCTTTTGGGAAATCAGCGTCGTTTTGCTGTTCAATGGCCTGCTTGATAAATAAATCCAGAGCCGCAAGGATACCTATGATACCGATATATAGCATGTTTCACGCTCCTTTCTTCTTATCCTCTCATCTGAATGAGGGGACCGCCGTTTTTGTCTAAGTAAGCTCTTGTGATAATGACGGAACCGATGTTGGGATCCTTGGGGATCTCATACATGATGTCCAGCATAAAGCTTTCAATGATGGCACGAAGTGCTCTGGCACCGGTCTTTTTCTTTAATGCCTCTTCTGCGATCCACTCCAGTGCATCGTCTTCAAATACCAGCTTTACCTCATCAAGTTCCAGCAGCTTCTGATACTGTTTTAATATGGCATTCCTGGGTTCGTTTAATACACGGACCAGCAGTTCCTTTGTTAATGTCTCTAATGTGACCGTGATGGGCAGACGTCCCAGAAATTCCGGGATCATTCCAAATTTTCTCAGATCTTCATTGGTCACACGGGACAGTATGTTGGAATCCTTGTCATACTTGTCTTTTAATTCGGCGGAAAATCCCATAGAGGTCTTTTCTTTGAGCCGCTCTTTGATGATGTCCTCCAGATCAGGGAATGCACCTCCGCAGATGAATAAGATGTTATCGGTGCGAACAGTCGTCATGGGAGTCATGGCATTCTTCTGGTTTGCGCCTACAGGCACTTCAACGGTACTTCCTTCCAGAAGTTTTAAAAGTTCCTGCTGGACTGACTCTCCGCTTACGTCTCTGCTGCTGGTATTCTTTTTCTTTGCGATTTTGTCGATTTCGTCAATAAAAATGATACCGCGTTCTGCCCGTTCTACATCATTGTCTGCCGCAGAGAGAAGCTTCGATACCACGCTTTCAATATCATCGCCGATATATCCGGCTTCGGTTAAGGAAGTGGCATCTGCAATTGCAAGGGGGACATCTAAAAGTCTGGCCAGTGTTTTTACCAGATATGTCTTGCCGCTGCCCGTAGGCCCGATCATGAGAATGTTGGATTTCTCAATCTGAACGGCATCCTCGTCTTTTTCAGGGGCGTCTGCCAAGTACACCCGCTTATAATGGTTGTAGACTGCTACGGATATGGCTTTTTTTGCCTGCTCCTGTCCGATGATGTATTCGTCAAGCTTCTGACGGACTGTATGGGGAGCCGGGATGTCTTTTCGCTCCAGCTGCTTTTTGGGTTCCTTATCTGATCTTTTTTTAATCTTCTGCTTTTGGGGAATCTCTAAATCTTTGTTTAAGCTTCCAAGATCGTTAAGGTTGAGATTCATGTATGGCATTCCGGGGAGCTTGCTTAAGTCAAGACCCCCCTGAGTGACCGAATCAAATGCTTTCTGCATGCAGTCATGACATAAATTCATGCCTCCCGGCATGGATACCATGGCACCTGCCTTGCTTTCCGGTCTGCGGCATACATAACAGATTTTTTCGTATTCTGTTCCGTCTTCTTTTTTTTCTTTATTAACATCAGAGTTTTGGATCTTATTATCTTCCATCTTCTCCTCCAGAAAATCTTTATCGTTCAAAGTATAATCTCCTTTTATCTGTAATTCTATTCGGTATACCAAATTATTATAAAGCATTTAAAAGACTCCTACAAGAGGAGACTGACAGTTTAGATTTTTTTAATGAAATAGAAAAAACTCCTGAAATTCCAATCAGAATTTCAGGAGCCCGTTCTTTGAGTTTTATTATCCCTGCTGGTTTGCATCTGCAGGCTTTTTGCCAAGTGTGATGTCAACATTACGCTCTACATACTGTCCGTTTTCAAGAGACTGTACCGTAAGAGTAACGGTTGTTCCCCCTGCATAGTACTTAAGCATGCCAGTCAAGTCATCGTAGGTCTTGATTCCCTGTCCGTCAAATTTGGTGATAATGTCTTTTTCACGGAGTTCTGACTGGGAAGCTGCTCCGCCTTCCACGATCTTATAGATAAATACACCCTGTGGCATACCAAGCTGCTGGCTGGTGGTGGAATCAATGTTCTTGCACTGGATTCCCAAGTAGCCCTGATCGTTGTCTGCAACCTGTGTTCTGGTCTTTTTCGTCATCAGACTGTCAATGATTGTCTGGGCTTTTGAGATGGGAATGGCGTATCCCATACCTTCCACTTCTGTGGAGGAGTATTTGGCTGAGTTAATGCCGATTAATTCTCCCTGCATGTTTAAGAGGGCACCGCCGCTGTTGCCGGGGTTAATGGCTGCGTCGGTCTGGAGCAAATCACGGTTTGTTCCGTCTTCTGTCTGTACAGAACGGTCAAGTGCACTGATATAACCTACTGTTACGGACTGTCCGTATCCAAGTGCATTGCCGATGGCAATGACTCCCTGCCCTACTTTTAATGTTTCGGATTTGCCCAGTGAGGCAATCGCTATTTTGGTTAATGTGTCAGAAGAGATGTTCTTTAATGGAACGGCTATCACTGCCAAGTCACTCTCTGCATCGGTTCCCTTAATGGCTGCGTCCACTGCTGTCTGGTCAATAAAGGTAACTTTCAGCTCCTTGGCACCCTGAACTACGTGATTGTTGGTGACAATTAAAAGTTCATCATCGTTTTTACCAACAACAATTCCGGAACCGCTTCCTTCTCCTTCCTGCTGCATGGGGCCAAACCATGTCTGGCTTTCATAGACAACTTTGCTTGTTATGGCTACAACCGACGGCATTGCCTTGTCAACAATGGGGGATACGTCATTGACTGCAGAAATACTGGCCGTATTCGATGCAGGAAGAGAATTATTCGCTGTTGCAGACGGCACGGTCTCCGCACGGCTGATCTCCACCGATTTTTTCTGTACATAGGAACCTGCTGCCCAGTTGATTCCTACGATAGTACTGCCGGCAACTATTCCAAATACAAGGGCACTTCCTACAATTCCTGCTGCTTTTTTTGCAAAACCGCCTTTTTTTCTTTTCCTGCCGTCTTCCTGATAAGGTGTCTGGTCCGGAGTTCTCTGATATCGGTATTCCTGATAATGGGGAATGCTGTTCTGAGACTGATTCTTTTCCGGTTCCGGATCTCTCATAATAAAATTGGTTGTTACGGCTTCTTCTTTATTGGCTTCCGGATTTACCCGGCCTGTTTCAATGTTGTTATTTTCGTCATACATAACATCAATCTCCTTTCATGTATGTTTGTTATCTCTTCTGATAATCAAAGTCTACCAATGAAATGTGACCATTCTGTGATAAATCTATATTGAATATGTGAATTGAAAAAATCCCTGCAAAAAGAGCTTTTTTTGCAAAGCGCCATAAGCAGGGATTGGTTATTTTTTTAATATTATTATTAATTTGTAGGAGGTGCAGGAACTACAACTGCATCAGTTGTGCCTCCTGGGACAGTTGCTGCAGTGGTAGGAGCCGTTCCTGTCTGCTGTGTGGTCGGAGTTTCTCCCGGACCCGGGGCAGTTGTCTTTGTCTCCTCGGCAGTTCCCGGCTTGGTAGTTCCGCTGGTTCCGGGTCCCGGAGCCGCAGTCGTCGTCTCACTGGTGCCGGAAGTAGTAGGTTTCGTCTCTCCCGGTTTTCCGGTACCTTTTGTCGTTTCGGAAGGCTTGGTTTCCTTGGTCGGTCCTGTGACATTTTCCGAAGATTCCGTTGTCTTTACAGGATTTCCGAACTCATCAGTGGCTTCAATCGTTTCCTCTTTGGTCTCTTCTGCCTCTGTAGCCTTAGTCTCCTTCACAGCCGGCTTTGTCTTGTCTTCATCCAGCCCTTCGTCGGTAGGAACATGATCGATGCTCGTTCCCTGCTTATACATTCCGGAATCAGCTGCAATCTTGGCACTGATCTTTTTCACCATATCAGATGGTTCATAGCTGTCCTTATCAAAGAGGAATTTATGCAGCTGCACAACGTTTGTCTCCAGTGTCTGGGGGATAACGCAGTCTCCCTTTTTACCCACTTTCATATCGCCGCGTGCGAATGGAAATCCTCCTGTTTCACCAATGTGGTATTTACCGATATCAAGAATCAGCTCTGTAAAATCACTGAAGGTTAAATTAGAGCCCACCTGATCTACCTCCATGAGAAGAATTCTGTTTAAAAGCCCAAGATCGGCCTTCTTTGCTTTTTCAAAGGCTTTCTGAATCACAAGGCGCTGGCGCTCTGTTCTTGCAAAATCCGTATCCATCTTTCTGAGTCTGGCGTAGGCCACAGCCTGAACGCCGTCCAGATGATTCATACCGGCTGATTTTAAATGAACGGAAGGAACACCGGATTTTTCCACAGTCTCCGTAATAAAGGAGTTGATATAGCGGAATTCCGCCTTGCTGATATCAATGTCAACGCCTCCCAGCATATTGATCCCATCTGCAACAGACTTCCAGTTAAATGTCACGTATTCGGTGACATCCAAATCCAGGTTTTTATTAATAGCGGCAAGGGCCTGGGCGGCTCCGCCGTTTGCATAGGCTGCATTGATTTTATTATAAGTACTTCCTTCATTTATATTCAGATATGTATCACGGAAAACGGATACAATTTTTATTTCTCCAGTACCTCTGTTTATATTGCAGAGCATAATAACATCGGCATTGGTTCCTTTATTTACATTGCCGTCACGACTGTCTACGCCAAATACTGCTATGGTCCGGTATCCGGTCATATGCTTCTTCTGTTCCGGAGACATATCCTCATTGCGTACCTGATGTGCATTAAAATCATCGGGTTTCTGAATAGAGCCCATGATTCTCGCCACATAAGCATAGGAGAAAATAAGTGCCAGTGTAAAAACTTCCGCAACCGCAAGGATTATGAATTTACGGATTCGTCTCTTTTTTTCTGTATGAACTGCCATACGGCTGGCTGCAGCGGCCTTTTCCTGGGGAGAAATTCGTGGCTGCTGTCTGGAAGCGCCGTCTCCGATCACGATCTGATCTTTCCTTGGAGCTCTTGCCCTGTTTTCCTCCGGCTGTCTGCCGCCGGTTTCCGGACGTCTGGCACCGCTTTCCGGCCGCACCGTACCTGTCTCAGGACGTCTGGCACCGTTTTGTGCCTGTCTGCTGCCATTTTCCGGCTGTCTGCGTGCTGCGTCCGCCGGTGACGGCTGCTTTCCTGCTGATGATTGTCCTTTAAACATGGACTGCCCGTTACCTTCCACTGACGGCTGCTTTCTGTAAGTCCGGCTTCCGCCTTCGTTTACAGACCTTTTTGGATCTTTGCCTGCCTGCCCGCTGCTGCCAGCAGAATCTGGCTTCGAATCAGAACCGCGCCTTTCCTTTCGGGTATTTTCACGGTTTAATTCATCATCAAATTCATTTCTCATTTACTTATCCTCATCCTAATTGTGTCGTATCCGATATCAGTACGCATTTTTATTAATAAATCCTTTGAACATGGTAAGGAACAGAATTTTAAAATCAAATCCAAGTGTCCAGTTTTCAATATAATAAAGATCATGTTCAATCCGTTTTGTAATGGAAGTGTCTCCCCGAAGTCCGTTTACCTGTGCCCAGCCTGTGATTCCGGGACGTACCTGATGCTTGATCATATAGCGGGGAATTTCTTCTTTAAATTTTTCTACGAAAAGAGGGCGTTCGGGTCTGGGACCCACCAGACTCATGTCTCCCCTTAACACATTAAAAAACTGCGGCATCTCATCAATGCTTGTCTTTCTGATAAAACGCCCCACCGGTGTAACTCTGGAATCGTGCTTTGTTGTCCATTTTGTTTTTTCTTCCGAAGGAGCCTGTACCACCATGGACCGAAATTTATACATAGGAAACGACCGGTTGTGAAGCCCTACCCTCTCCTGCTTATAGATCAGTGGACCGGGAGCAGTAAGCTTGATTAATATGACAGTAAGAAGCATTACCGGAGAAAATACAGCCAGAGCAAAGGCCGCTCCAAATATGTCTACAGCCCTTTTTATCATGGCATTCACCGGATCTGTCAGCGGCACGCGCCTGATATTGACCACAGGAAGTCCCTGCAGATCTTCAATGTAAGGTCTGGTAGGAATCATATTATTATAGTCAGGTATAAATTTGGTGTGAACACCTGATTTTTCACAGGATGCCACAATCCGCTCTAAATCCGCATATTCGCTGATGCTTAAGGTTATGGCAATCTCGTCAAGGGAATTAAGGGCAAGTATCTCATCTAGGTCACTCACTTTTCCAATGACATGAATCCCTTTATACTCAGCACCCCATTCTTTGTTATTGTCAAGAATTCCCTTTACCTGATAACCCCATTCGGGATTCATACGAACCCGGTCAATAAAGCCTTCCGCCGCACGGCTGTATCCCAGCAGCAGTATATGCTTCTGGTTGTATCCCTTGGTCCTCATGGAGTGAAGCATCATTCGGATTAAATTTCTCTCTGCAGTCTCTAAAATAACATTGACTGTAAAGAAATAGAATACCATCCGGGTTGAGAACTCACTGAAATACGGGTTCTTCTTAACCAGAAACAGACTGAGGGTAAAGAGCAGAATCCCCAGTAAATTGGCTTTTAAAATATTGGTGAACTCGTATCGTCTTTCCTGAACCCGTTTCGGTGCATACAGCTGGAAAATGCCGTAGAGGAGCAGATAGGTCGGCAAAATCAGGAGAAGCGCCGCAAAATAGTACTGTGGCGGCAAAACCTGCTTATAGGGACTGAATATCCGGTTGCCCAGTAAAAGAAGAAGCCAGGCAATCACATACGACAGAATAATGACCAGTCCATCCAGTGCTACATGGAACCCGTTAAATTTTTTTTGATTATCTTTAATCATAGCAGCAAAACCTTCCTACTTGCATGACTACATACTCTTCCATGATAATTTCCCGTTTATTATACATGATATGTCAATATGATGCCATTAAATTATTCTTAAATTGACCTGTCAATTTTTAGTTTTCTGTTCATAAATTCCCATACATAGAGAAATGTGCCGAAAATCAGCTCTCCCTCAATTCTTATATAATTTCCAAGCCGGGACATT
The DNA here is from genome assembly GCA_023460575.1 of Bacillota bacterium. Lineage (GTDB taxonomy): Bacteria > Bacillota > Clostridia > Lachnospirales > Lachnospiraceae > Lacrimispora. Next base: position 24,747 of record JAEWPQ010000054.1, on the reverse strand, counting down.
TGAAACCTGACTTTTTTTGTTTTTTTCAGCGTTCTGATCCCTTCCTTTACCCCTTCCACATAATCAGAGGCAAAGCCAATACGCCGGAAAAACAAATATTTTACTGCCATTCCCGCCAAAATCGGAAGTAAGTTAAATAAAAGCTGCAGCAGAGGCATATTCTTATAGTTTAAATAAAGATTGTTTCTTGCAGCCAGTTTTACTTTAAAGGAGTTGTATTTGGAACCGCTGGTTCCGCTTCCCACGTGATAAACCACAGCTTTGGGGCAGTACCAGTTCTCGTAGCCGCATATCTTAGCCCGGTATCCCACATCAATGTCCTCCAAATATGCAAAATGATCCTCGTCAAAGCCTCCGATTTTATCAAAAACCTCTCTCCGGTAGATGGCAGCTCCGGCACATGCAGAGAACACCCGGCAGGCCCTTTTATAACCGCTGCTTTTCTGTCCCACTCCTCTTTGATAGGCCCAGCCCAGTACGCTGTACATATCACCTGCATCATCCATGAGACCCTTGTGGTAAAGCTGAATCATCTTGCTGCTGACGGAGAAAATCTTAGGCGAACGCTCGATGGCCTTTACCATCTCCCTGACGTAATCTATCTCCGGCTCCGTATCATTGTTTAAAAGAATCACATAGGGGGTCACAGATTCCCGGATTCCAACATTAACAGCACCGGAAAATCCTGTATTCTCTTCTAAAAATATGGACGGGATCTGATGGTCTTTCAGCCATTCAACGCTTCCGTCAGAAGAACCGTTATCCACCACAAGAAGCTCAAAGTTCTGATCACTTTGAGCTCTTAAGGCTTTAAAACAGGGTTCCATAAATTTTAATCCGTTATAATTGGGAATGATGATTGTCACTTTATTTCGCATCTTAAACCTCTAACTGATAGGGTTCCCCTATTTTCTCTTTCTTTAAATCTCTCAGTGCAAAATTGGATTTGCGAAGAGTTAAATTGGGGTTATAGTAGGGATCGCCGTCCCTTAATATTTCCGGCCATTTTTCTGAAAACTTCCTGATCTCCCGGTTGAAGCGCTCCACCTTTTCCGGCGTGTCTTCAAGCCCTCTGGACTTTGACTCATAATGGTAGAAAAGGGCATAGGGCGCATAAACCACCAGTTTATTTAAGGAACGGATCTTCATACAGTAATCAATGTCATTGAAAGCAACTGCCAGGTCTTCGGAAAATCCTCCCACCTCATCAAACAGGGACCGCTTGCTCATCATACAGGCCGCAGTGACGGCACTGTAATTCCTTGCACACATAGCCTGGTTAAAATAGCTGCTTTCTGCCTTATGGAGGCCAATAAAGGTATGGCCTGCAATTCCTCCGAAGCCGACAACCACTCCGGCATGCTGAATGGTATCATCCGAGTACAGAAGCCGGACCCCCGTGATTCCCACGTCATCTCTCTGGCAGAATCCCAGCATCTCATGTATGCTTTCCGGATTAATCAATTCTGTGTCATTATTTAAGAACAGAAGGTACTCTCCCTTTGCAAATGAAACACCAAAATTATTGATGGCAGAATAATTGAATTCACTCTCCCATGTTACAACATGGACAAAGTCAAATTCCTTTTGCATCTTCTCATAATAGGCAAATGTGGCCGGATCCGTGCTGTTATTCTCCACCACAATAAACTCCAGGTTCTTATAAGTGGATTTTTCAATCAGAGAGCGCATGCATAAATCCAGATCTGCACTGTGATCCTTGTTGGGAATAATGACAGATACCAGAGGATCTCCGGTTATATTAAATGTGGTGTGGTAGATACCGTAATCAATGCCCTTTTCCACAGACTTCGCCGGGATTCCCAGCCGGTCATAATGAGCTTTGACCGCTCTCGCACCTGCCTCAAAGGCATACAGCTTGCTTTCCGGATTGCTTGCTGTGGAATCCTGATGACAGCGCCAGTGGTAAAGTGCCTTTGGAATATGACAGATCTTTCTGGCCTTTTCTGTACAGCGCAGAATGAAATCATAATCCTGGGCTCCGTCAAACTCCTCCTTAAATAAGCCTACTTCCAGAAGCAGTTCATGGTTTACCACAAACAAATGGCAGATATAATTAACACTGGTTAATAAATCGGGACTGAAGTCAGGTTTAAAGTGAGGCTCAAACAATTCCCCTCCGTCAATATCAAGCTTATCTTCATCGGTATAAACCACATCGATCTCAGGATCTTCGTTAATGGCCTTAACACATTCAAACAATGCATCAGGAGCCAGTGTGTCGTCATGATCTGCAAGGACGATAAAGTCGCCCGTGGCCATCTCAATGGCAGCGTTGGTATTGCCGGAAATTCCTTTGTTCTCTCCCAGTATCACGTAACGGAATCTCTCATCCTTCATGGCGTAGCGCTTAAGCACCCGCTCCACCCCTTCTCCCTTAGGGCTTCCGTCAGCCACACAGACCTCCCAGTTTGTGTAGGTCTGGGCAAGCAGTGAATCAAGCATTGCGGAAAGGAAACGCTCCGGCGTCTTATAGGCGGGTATCACAACAGATAGTCTTGGCATATAATCAAACACAAACTGTCTCTGCTGTGCCAGTTCTTCTTCTGTTGTTCTCGTAAGAGATACCCATTCCGGATAATCGTAATCACTGTCAATTCCCTGAAGCTTATGTCTGGATTTGATTACAAAAGCTTTTAAGCCTTTCTCCATGAGGAAATCCATTGCAGACTGGAGTGTCTGCTTATTCATCATGCTCTTTAATTTAGCCGATTTTTTATGGGCTGAGCTGTTCTGCTTTTCTATGATATCCGCATTCAGTTTTACCTGTACTGACTTATTTTCACACTGTATCACGAATGTCCGGTCTTTTCTGCTGTCCCGTACATATGGGATCCGGATATCAAAACCAAGGTCCTTTTCAACCGTTTTCTTAAAATAAATCTGGCTTACATCATCTCTGCGCACCGGTACGTATTTGAATTCCACAGGATTTCCCTGTTCATCAAGCACCTTAAATTCCACTGCTTCCTCCGGAGTTTTTCCGATGACCCAGCCATTTAATACGATGGAATTGTCACGGATCCGCGCTACATCTATCTTATATTTCATCTCTGATTCCCATCCTCCATGGAGGCTGCCATAAGAAGCAGATCCTCATCTGTATCTCCCTGTGTGCCGCATGTGAAATTAATCCGCTCCTCTTCAATAACAAGCGGACGTTTCATAATGCGTGCATTGATGGAAAGAATGTACTCACCCACAAGACCGATAAAGAAGATCTGAACTGATCCCAGAAAGCACATGCCAATGAGGAGAGGTGCCATCCCGGCTGGGAAACGGTCCCAGTAGATCAGCTTTAAGATCAGATAAATCAGGCCCACCGTAATACTGGCAAAGGAACAGATGCTTCCGAAAATGGTTGCCAGGCGAAGTCCGACCTTTGTGTAGGAAGTAACACTTAACATGGCTGCATCATATAGCTTATAGAAGTTGTTGCTGGTTTTCCCCGCCCGCCGTTTGGGCTGTACATAAGGAATCTCTTTTCTTCTGAACCCAAGCTCTGCAACAATTCCTCTAAGGAAGGGAGTCGGATCATCAAGCTGCCTTAAAACCTTAATAAATGACCTGTCATACAGTCCGAATCCGGTAAAATGCTCAATCTGCTCCACATCGGAGAGTTTTTTAATCATCTTATAATAACAGCTTCTCAGCCAGTACATGATTTTACTTTCTTTGCTGGACTTCTTGATTCCGATCACAATTTTGTAACCGTCCTCCCATTCCTTTACGTAACTGGGAATCATCTCAACCGGGTCCTGGAAATCTGCTGCCATTAAGATCGTACAGTCGCCTTCCGACTGGAGCATGGCGTAGTATGGAGAATTGAACTGCCCGAAATTTTTCGCATTTAAAATTCCCTTTACCCCTTTATCCTTTGAACATAAACCACGGATTAATTCCCTGGTTCTGTCCGAAGAATCATTATCAATAAAAATCAGTTCATAACAGTATTGATTCAATTCCCTGTTAAAAACGCCTGTAATCGCCTGATACATGGCTTCTACGTTTTCTTCCTCGTTATAGCAGGGAACTACAATGCTAATTGTTTTCATGTGTTCACTTCCCATCTGTCCGCACCATCACTTTTACTAAATCTGCAGGTTTTTCTTTCATCAGCCGGAGCGCAGTCTCCACTTCTTCCAGTCCATACAGGTGATGGGTCACCAGCTTCTGGGGGTTAATTCTGCCGTACTGAATCATCTTTAAGAGGCGTTCAATTCTCACTCTCCCGCCTTTTGCCAGCTCCGTATGAATGGTCTTGCCACCCATTCCCCTGCCTCCCGAGAATTTGGGGAAAGCAAGATCTCCGGTGCCGCCGAAATAATTGACATTGGATATGGTTCCGATTCCATATCTTGCCATATCAACAGCCTGGGTAAATACTTCGTCTCCGCCTCCGCAGATGATGACGCCATCGGCTCCCAGACCGCCCGTCCGTTCCATTACCTGATCCACAATACTGCCGTTTTTATAGCTTAAGACCTCCGTCGCCCCAAATTCCATGGCAAGGCTGGTGCATACAGGCCTGGTGCCTACTGCAATAATACGGGCTGCCCCTAAATGTCTGGCACCCTCAACTGCCATCAGTCCGATGGGACCGATCCCCATAACCACAACTGTATCTCCAAACTGAATGTCTGCATATTCCGCTCCGGTAAAACCTGTAGTGACCACATCCACACACATAAGCGCCTGTTCCAGGGTAACTCCCTCAGGAATCTTTGCCAGAGTGGTATCCGCATCAGGTATCAGAAATTTTTCAGCAAATACGCCGGGCATGGATCTGCCCAGCTGATGTCCGGAAAACGGAGCCGATGCATGCTTATAGTTTCCTTCCTGAATCCCCATAGCCCTCCAGTCCGGGGTGATGGCAGGAACTGCAACAATCTCTCCAGGCTTAAAATCTTTTACCAAATCTCCGGTTTCCAGAATCTCCGCCACACATTCATGGCCTAATATGAGATTGGGTGCTTTTCTTGATCCCCCTCCGTAAACGGTATGAACATCAGAGGAGCAGGGAGCCACTGCAACAGGCCGAAGAATCGCCCCGTAAGGTGTGAGCACCGGCTCCGGCGCATCATGCCAGCCAACTTTTCCCGGTTCAATTAAAACAAATGCTTTCATACTTTTTTCTTATATCCTTTCCAAATGATTGGATTTCAACGCCATAATCTCCACATTCCGGCCAAACTTTTCCACAATGGACTTAGCAATCTCCTCTGTATAGCCCGGTGCCACGATTAAAATGGCATCTACCGGATTCTTAAGGAAATGGTCCGGTGCTACAATGGGCAAGTGGGAGGCAGGTGCATATCTGCCCTGTTTAAAGGGAGCTGAATCAATGATGTATCTGGCAAAATCCCCGATTACAGTGGTGGATGCGAGGGTAAAGCCCTGATGGCTTGCTCCCCAGATTCCAAGACTCTTTCCTTCTGACTCTAATTCGCTGACCAGACGTTTCAGCTCATCACCGATTATCACACGGCTCTGTACCAGACCGGAAACATCCAGTCTGTCTGAACTTTTCCGTCCTGCCCCTGCTTTTAAGTTTTTCTTCTTTCTGACAATCACTGAAAGCGTATCCCGGTTTACCATCTCTTCCTCAATTACTTCAAAACCAGCCTGATCCGCTGTAAAGCGCAGCGTATCAAAGGTATAATAAGCGATATGATCCCGGATCAGCTCGTAGTAGCCGTCATACTTTAAGATATATTCAAGACTTGGCACGGTAATTAAGCCCACGCCCTCATCCGTTAAATTCTCTGCTATGCAGCGGAGCATCCCAACAGGATCCGGCTGATGTTCCAGATAGTTAAAGGATAAAAATCCATCGTAAGGACCGCTCATGCTGCTATCGGGGGACGCAAGAACCTCTCCCTCCCCGGCAAACTGCCTCCAGACATTCAGCCCTTTTTCTTTTCCAAGTAAAACCAGGCTCTCCCGGTGCTCAATTCCGCAGGCAGTAACCGGGAATCCGGTAAGGACAGAAAGGAACTCTCCCTGGCCGCAGCCAGCCTCAATGAGCTTCTTCCCTTCCAGATTACAGGTATCAATAAAATGCCGGTACTGGCGTTTTCTTAATTCCACCATCGTGGTGGTAAATCCGCCGGACCGGATTACGTCCTTATAATATGGCACTGGTTCACAATCAAACTGAACCAGGCCGCAGCTGCTGCACTGGTGGAGATTTAAACTGATTCCCCTGTCATCTTCCAGATCCTCCCGGCCCGGAATATCCTGCGCAGACGCAGGCATATGATCCAGTGTCAGTAAAGGTTCCCCGTCAAGCGGCTGTCCGCAAACAATACAAATCCTATCTCTCATACCACAAATATTCCTCCATGTCAATCCCTTTTTAATATCCGCAGGTTTTCTTAACTCCCTCAGAAAAGCTCACAAGAGGGGAAAAACCGGTCTCTTTTTCCAGCTTTTTTATATCCGGAATGAGATTTGCAAGACCTTCTGCATTGGGCCGTCTTCTTCCATAGCTGTAGCTCCCATGATATCCCATGGTTTCATACATCAGCCGAATGTATTCCCGCAGCGGCTTCGTTTCGCTATCCGGCGCTGCCACATTATAAATTCCGGAAACCGATTCTTTTCCCCGTTCCATTAAAAGCATCAGTGCCCGGACACAATCCTCCAGATATAAAAAATTCCACATTTGTGTGCATTCTCCCAGGGATATGTATTCTCCCCTGCCAAATGCTCTTAAGCAGCTTTCCACCAGAGACCAGGGATGGTCCCCCGGTCCGTACACACTGAAAATCCTTGCGTGGATGTATTCCATGGAAGAAATCCCTTCCTGTCTCCACTGGTCCGTCTTTTCTGCTGCCTGATTTAAAAAGTCCAGTTTCGCCTTTCCATATTCAGAGACAGGGCTGCATACAGTTTCCTCCGAAAGCGGTCCTGCGTGAATGCCGTATTCCGCCTGGGAACCGCTGAAGAGAAAACGGCTGCAGCCTAAACGTCTGGCCCCTTCCAAAGCCTTTAAAGAGTCCCTGACATTCTTTTGCTGGACTTCCCGCTTCATCCGGTTCTCGCTCCCGGAACCATCCCAGCCAAAGTGATAAAATGCCTGGCAGGGTTCGTCAATTACCTGATCTAGTGTATCAAGTTCTAAAAGCTCCCGTTCTATTACCATAAGTCTCTCTTGTTCTGCGGGCAGGTATCTCATATTCCCCGAACCGGGGCGGACCACTGCATATACCCTGCTGCCCTGTTTTAATAGGCGGTCCGCCACAGCTCTTCCCAGGAAGCTGGTCGCTCCTGTTACAACAACATTCACCGTATTTCCTCCCTGTCCTGTAGTCTAGTCCCTGATTCGGGGAATGATCATATTGCGGTCCATCTCTTCCTCAGACAGGAACGGAGATAAATCCTCTAACGGAGGCGAAACCATGGTTCCGTCCGGAAGGCGCTTGGCCGCTGATTTCGGCTCAAAATTCTGATCTCTGCTGACAAATACTTCACAAATCGCCGGCCCGTCAAGAGATAAGGTAGCACAAAGCGCCTGATCAATCTCACCATTGTGACGGGCGCAGACATAGGGGTATCCGTACGCACCGGAGAGCTTCTTCATATCCGGGAAGCTTAAATCACCGCTGTCATCTCCGATTCCCACTAACGGTTCCCCGAAATAATTCTTCTGGGTCTGCCGTATGGAATGATAACCGCCGTTATTTATTACGAATATCTTAATCGGAAGGCGGTGGTGTATAATCGTCTGCAGTTCCTGCAGGTTCATCTGTATGCTTCCATCCCCGGTCACCAGAACAATGTCCTCTCCCGGATCAGCCTTTGCAACGCCGATGGCTGCAGGCAGGTCATATCCCATGGAGGCCACTGCAGAATTGGTGATAAAACGCTGGCCGGGCTTGATCACATAAGCATGTCCGCCCACAACACAGGCCGATCCGTTGCCAACCACAGTAATCCGGTTTTCGGGAAGGCGGGAGCTGAGCTCCTTAATAAATGCATAGATGTTGACTTCCTTCTCTTCTTCCTGGCTGTAATGCTTTGGAAGCACCACAGGATACGTCTCTTTCCACATGCGGCATGTCTCATTCCAGGTAAGGGAGTCAATTCCCTTTCCGCCTTTAAAAAGCGGATCTTTCCCAGTCGCCTTAAATTCCCGGTCCAGAAGATCTTCCATCACCGCCAGCAGCTCTTTAATATCTGCATGAATCCGCATATCTGCATGGACAGACGGTTTCTTTAATTCCTCAGAATCAATGTCATTGACAATGACACATGCCTCTCTGGCCCAGGTGGCATAATTATATCCAACCTGGCGGATGCTTAAACGGCTGGCAAGAGAAAGCACCAGGTCGCTGTTCTGAATGGCGAAATTCCCGGGACGGTCTCCCATTCCGCCTCCTCTTCCGGTATAAAGAGGATGGGCATCATAGATACAGTCCTGACTGTTCCAGCCCGTCACAACAGGAACTCCAAGCTTCTCTGCCACACGAAGAAAAGCCTCGTGAGCCTGTCCGATACGGATTCCATTGCCTGCATTGATTACAGGGCGGGATGCTTCCCTGATCTTTAAAAGGACATCCCGAACAGCATCTGTATCCGGCTTTGGAGGCAGTGTCTGGCGTTTCTCTCCATAACCGTTCTCATCCTCAGAGATCTTTGCTTCACATACAGAAGCCCAGCCGTCTCCTCCCTGCTCGTAATCTTCCGGATCAAATCCGATTAAATCATCGGTTTCCACATAAGCGCCCTGTACATTTAAGGGTATGTCCAGCCATGCAGGTCCGGGGCGGCCGGAATACGCCAGATAGACTGCCTTTTCCAGGCAGTAGCGGATCCTCATGGGATCAATCACCATCTCGCTGTACTTGGTCATACAGTCAATTGCTTTTGTAATATCAAATTCCTGATCTCCCATGGCACGGATTCCTACGCCGGACCACCTGGCCGTGGTGTCATAGCGCACCTGTCCAGACAGGATCAGCATGGGAATAGAATCCAGCCAGCCGCCTAAAACTCCGGTTATGGCATTGGTACCCCCGGGGCCTGTGGTCACGCATACAGCAGCAATCTGTCCCCTGATTCTGGCGTAGGCTTCAGCAGCAATGGCACATGCCTGCTCATGATGGTTATAGAGACAGCTAAGCCCTTCCTGATGTCCCAATGCATCGTTTAAATGCATGGCACCTCCTCCTGTTACGGTAAACACCTGGGAGATTCCAAGTTCCACCAGACTCCGGGCTATATAATTGGATATTTTCGTTCTCATGTTATTTTCTCCTTTATTAAGGAATGGTAATTATCTGACTGTGATTATACCACACACCACTTTATTTTCCTATTAAAGTTTTCTTACTTTCTAAATGCTTCCTGCATTTCCATTTTTCTTCCGTTTCTTCTCCGTCCCAGCCTTATTTTCCTTACAACTGCCCGAATTTCCTGCACTGGGGCGGCTCCATACAGGCGGGGGAACCCCTGCGTATCCTCAACTTTTCTCCTGTTCTGTTAGCTCCTTCCATATCTGCCATGAAACCACACTTTCTTTGTACCTTTTGTTTACGTTATAATCGCAGAGTAATGCAACTATGGATTTTCGGCCACGATAAAACTTACTGCAAAAAAGGAGAGAACATATTTATGAAAAAGCAAATCAAATTGATGGCTGTATTATCCGCTGCCGGTATTTTAACTGCTGCAGCCCCACAACTGGGATTCTTTAACACAGCCTCTACTGTCTATGCTAAGGCAACTGGCTGGGTAGAAGAAAACGGTACATGGAGATTTTATGAGGAGGGTGATTACTTCGCCACTGATTCCTGGAAGAAATACGGAGAAGACTGGTATTACTTAAACGAGGATGGCGAAATCGCTACCAGCCAGGAAATTGATGAGTACTATGTAGACGAGAGCGGTAAAAGAGTCACTAATTTCTGGGTCTCTGTTACCAATGACAGCTACTGGGACTCCCCTGATTCACCGGAAGACTACTGGCATTATTATGGAAAAGACGGAAAAGCCGTAGTTTCCAAATGGCAGAAGATTAACAACAGCTGGTACTACTTTGACGAGCAGGGCCAGATGCTCACCGGCAAGGTAGAAATCGCTGGTTCTACTTATTACCTGGGTGGCGAAAACGACGGAGCACAGAAAACAGGCTGGTTTGAGCTTGACAGTGCGAAGGAAGATTCCGAGCATCCACGTGCCTGGTACTATTTTGATAAAGACGGTATCATGGTAAAAGATCAGGTAGACAAGAAAATCAGCGGTTCATACTACACCTTTGTAAATGGTGAAATGCAGACCGGCTGGTACAAACTTCCTGTAACAGCAACTCCTTCAGAAGCGGCCGAAAATACTGACAACAATACTTCCGCAGCAGGCTATCAGTACTATGATGAGAGCGGTGCAAGAGTCGATGGCTGGAGAGAAATCGAAGGCATCGAAGGCATCAGCGCAGAAGGCGAACAGCACTGGTTCTTCTTTAAAAACGGTGCTCCTTACTTTGCGAAAAAGGGTTTTCAATTATTTACTGTAAATTCCCAGAAATATGGATTTAATACAAAAGGTGAAATGCAGACCGGTCTTAAGGTTGTTAATCTGGAAGACGGAAATACTGCAAACTTCTATTTCGCAGAAAGCGGCGCAATCAACACAGGAAAACAGTCCATTTACGACGAGGATTTAGGCGAGAACCAGATCTGGTACTTTGCAACTTCAGGAAGTAAAAAAGGTCAGGGCTTCCACGGTATTCTTGACGATACTCTTTACGAGTACGGTTTAAGAAAAGAAGCAGATGCGGATTTAAGAGTTGCTCCATTCGCTCTTAACGGAAAGAACTATCTTGTGAATACCAATGGTGTTCTTCAGAAAGCTTCCTCCACATCCAAGTCTACTGCAAAACCAGAGCTTGGCGCAGGCTTCAGAGATTTCAAAGACACCAATGAAAAAGTTTACGTTGTTGATGTAAATGGTATTATTCAGTAAATAGAACATCTTTATAAATGAAACATCCGTTCAATTGCCAAAAAGCCCGCAGCGTATCAGCTGCGGGTTTTTATTTGTTTTGAACAATTGTATTTGTTTAATCTGTACAAAATGCCAAAATAGAAATTTTTTTATCGATTTCACTCTTTTTGCGTTATATTTTTGTCGATTAAACGTTATACATATAGGAGTAGAATGTTCATACACTAATAAAAAAGGAGGAGACCGATGAGAGAACTGTCCGTGTACTATTGTTCCAAATGCGGGTATTATGGTTATTATCAGCTGGAGAGGAATGCGGTATGCCCAAAGTGCAAGGTAGACATGCTTGCGTTATCCATCAGCTATCAGGCTTTCATGGATTTGCCCTGTGAAGAAAGGGACGAACTGCTATCCTCCCAAATCATTGCCTCATCATCTCCCTATGTAAAGCGCCTTCTGGTACCTCATAAGGTGAATAATAACCGGGAAATCATAGCCCGAATGGGAGACCGCATTACCGAACTGGAGATTGAAAATGAAAAACTGAATAAAACCATTGAATGGATGCACCAGACAATCTGGGAAATGGTACGTAAAAACAAAGGATTAAATGTAAGTGACCAGGCAGAATCCCAAAAGGGGACTGATCCCTGACAGGGACATTCCGGGAGTGCCCCCCTGCACTCCTTACCCAGCCCCTGTCAGGCGATTTTGTCAGTACTTATGTAACGTCCGATCAATCTGTTCAGCGTCTGATTCAACCTTTCAATCACTTTATGGAGTCTCGAATTTTCTTCCAGCAGCTTCTCATTCTCCATCTGTACAATCCGCAGTTTCTCAGCATCTGTCATATAGATACCCCCTCCTTTTTCTGCTTTTCTTTAATCAATATAAGTCCTTTCTAAGTGTTTGAAAAGTAAATTTTATCGCATAATTCGACATATTTTACATTTCTTTAGTCAATCTAATCAATTTATCAGATGGATTTTTAGTTAAAGTACTACATATGCTATGTCGAAAAGAAGCTGATACTAAATATGCGATTTATTCAAATCTTATATTGTCGACATAATTGATATCAATTATAATAGATAATACAATAATTATTTTAATTTATCTGAATGCTTTTTGTTCTCGTCAGATTTTTCACAATTAATAAGGCATATATCTATTTATTACCAGTACAACCTTAAAAAGCCGGCACTATATCCGGCTTTCATAAAATTCATTCTATTCCAGGTAAAAGAACATTCATTACGAGCTTCGCAACCGTGTCATAAGAAGAGGAAGCTTTAGCTCATCAAGCACTTCATTGATATAAAACAGAACCGGAACAGTTCCATCTGTTTTTCTTTCACCAGAAAGAAACCAGCAGACAACTGCATCATTGGGAAGAGAAGCAGATAATGCATACCCCGCTTTTTTAAGTAAAAGCTGTATTTCGTCAATTCCAAGTCCAAGAGAGATGGCAATTGCCAGCAGCGTTTCCTTTGAAGGCCGTTTCTGGCTCTTAATGTATTGAAACATCCGCTCGCTGACATTGGCTGCCTCGCAGATGGATTTACCTCTTCCTCTGCCGCCATTTAGAAACTGTCTGAAGTATCCGCAAAAATCATGCTCGCCGGAAAGAGAGAGCCCCGCCTTATTGGCCAGAAGCTCGGATTCTTCTGCATTTAAATGAAATATGTCTGCACAGGAAGCAATCACCTGCTTCTTGGATTCTCTTGTCTGAGTGCTGTATGGGTGATTCTTCCACCAGGAAACAGCCTGTTTATTTACCCCCAGCCTCTGATACACGTCTTCCAGAAGCCTTAAGTCATTTGTCTTTTTGTAGTCTTTCGCAAGATTATTTAATGCTGTATAGAAGCTTTCCTCCAGAATGACCCCATGATCATCCAGCCACTGTTTTGTTTTTGCATAATCCATCTAATTTCCCGCCTTCCTTAAAAAACAGTTTTCGACCATTATTTGCGTCAAAAAAGCCAGCTGGTCTGTATTCACCAGCTGGCTACATTATACTGATATTTTATTTGTTGGAGGCGGGATATCCCTAAGATGCAAAAAAACAGTATAACCTGTTAATCTGCGGGATCAATGGTTAATAAAAATCTTCAGCCTTCGTAATCGACCGTACCGATGCAGGTTAAATTAAGGGTGTTCTTCAATAAGTCTCCCGGAGAGATAAAGTATTCATACATATCCTTAAGCCTGTCTAAATAGTAAACTGCATCCTCCTGATTACAATCTGCTCCCCTGGAAAAAGTCTTAACGAACTGGATGCAGAAACGGGTTACTTCTATAATAAGGTCAACCGATAAATCAGTTGAAGCAGAAAGCCGGGCGTCAGCCTGATTCTCACTCAGCGCCTCATATAATTCACTGATTGCTTCATTCACATTCTCATCCGTTACAGGACTGTTTTCCCCAATTCCAGAGAATATCCGGCTGTTGTAACCGGAAGGATCCTTCTGAATGATTTCAATGATCTTATTAATCACAGGGAAGCCTGTATTATTATTTAAATGGATCTCATAGCTCTCTCCAGCCTCCTTAAAGCAATGGTAAGCAAACTGGGAGCACATCATGGCTTCTCTGCCCTTATAAATCACCGCATCTTCCAGTTCCATTAAGATCCCCATGGAAAGCTTCACAATCCTTGTTACAAGGCCCTGAAGCCCCGTATCGCCCAGAATGTTACTGGTGATGCAGTACAGGCCGATAAACGGAAGCTGGGCATGGGCATAAGGCAGCTTCTCGCTGACATACCGGGCCGCTATGTCCATAACCGGCTGGCAGTCGTTATTTACCGGATTTAACCGCATCACATAGGCTGTCCTTGCTGTTCTGGTAAGGATGGTGTCCTCCACTGCATTGGGGGGCGTTTCCTCAATCACGGTCCCTGTCGGTTTGTAAGGTCCGCAGCTTAAAGCGGTATGGCTTACTTCCGATTTTGTGACCCACGCTATGATCTTTGATATCTTGTCTTCGCTGGGCTCCAGTAAAAGGATATCTCCTGCTTTTAGATCACTTACCCTGACTTTTTCACTCATCATTTCATCCTCCTGAATTAATTGAAATATTGTTTCAGTTCCTTTACCTTATTCCGGCTGACCAGTATCACATCGGAAATATCCTTAAAATACATATCATAGGTATAATTAATTCGCGGCCGAAACCGGTCTGCTCTGGCGAGATTAGCCAGGTAACACTTATGAGTCCGGAAAAATGAATTCTTCTTCAGCTTTTCCTCATAAAAATTCAGCGTCTTATTACCGCGGAATACGTGATCCCTGGTATGTATCATACAAACCCCCTGTAATGCTTCTATATAGAATATATCAGCCGCCGGTATAAGAACAATGTCTTCGTCGTTATACCCGCAGATCATGTCCAAGTTATATTCATACTGCCCGCTGATCTCCTGGTATACTTCCTGTCCGGCTGTGGTATTTTTTAATTTATTCAGACACTTATAAAACCGCTCTTCTGTGTAAGGTTTTAATAAATAATCAACTGCATTCAGTTCAAATGCCTTTGCTGCATAACCATTATACGCAGTTACAAAGCAGATCTTTGTTTGTGGATGAAGGCTGCTGATCTGCTCAGCAATGTACATTCCATTAATTCCCGGCATGTCAATATCCAAAAATAATAGGTCGCAGGGATTCTTCAGTAAATATGCCAGCCCCTCTCTGGAATCGGAAAAAGCCGCTGCCAAAGAAAATTCCTCCTTTTTCTTCAGCAGTTCCGTTAGATATTCAATTGAATTTTTCTCATCATCAATGACTACAACCTGCATATTTGCATATTACCCCCTCTTCGGTATCTGAAAACTGATCTTAGTTCCTTTTGACCACTGGCTTTCAATGACCAGCTGGCTTTGAAAACATATATTAAGCCGGTAATTGATATTGTTTATTCCGACTCCTCTTTTTGAAGCATCCCTCCTGCCGATGTTTTCAAGAATTTCCGGCCTGATTCCCCTTCCATTATCCTCTACGCTGATCAGCAGCATCTCTCCTTTCTCCATAACCCCGATCCGGATAGTAAGCTCACTGGAATCAAATCCGTGCTTAATGCAGTTTTCCACAAGGGGCTGAAGGGTAAGGGGAAGTATCTTGTTTGACAGAAGCTCATCAGGTGCATCAATCTCAAGCTTTAAGGCACCATTCATTCTCACATTTTCCAGTTCCACATAAGCATTTACCAGATCCAGTTCCTCCCTTAACTGATACAGAGTATAAGTTCTGTAATCAAAACGGTATTTTACCCTCAAAAAATCAGACAGACACATAAGCATATTTTTTGCCGTCTTCGCATTGGTGTCCATAAGGTAGTAGATGTTATGAAGAATATTAAACAGGAAATGAGGGGAGATCTGAGCCTGTAAAGAGGCAATCTCCATCTCATGGGCCAGTTCTGACTGATGGAACGTATCTTCCACATTCACTGCCAGAACATATCCCTGGCTGAGGAGGAAGAAAAGCACTCCGAAATAATAGAAATTAAAATCGTTTAAATATTTTACATCAATATTATGCTGTATATCCACAATCTGCAGGACACAGGACATCACATATACACAATAGCCCAGTAAAACCGGTGCGGCATTGGGCTTTTTCAGCTTAAACGCCCTGGCAATCTTCAATAAATAACAAGTTGCATTGATAAACAGAATCGGTACGAATACCATATTGTCATACAAAACAGGTATAACAGGCAGAAAGATAAGAATGGCAGTATAGAAAAAATCCATAATCTTTAAAAAGCGGATAGGATGAGTTTTTCCCAGTTCCGGGTACATGCTCCAAAGAAAGAACTGAATGGATGTAATCTGGACCATAAAGGACACATACTCTGTCTTCAGAACTGCATCAATGGAGAGGAATGGCAGAATACTGACCATGCTCTCGCCGTCTATAATAGACGCAGAAACCAGCACAGAGATACAAAAAATCCAGAGATATACAGACTGTGCTTTTTTATTCAAACACCAGTTAAAAACATACAGATAGCACGCCATTCCAGCGAGAATACCAATAAACCCGATGTTTTTCATCAGGTTGAGAAGGTGGAACCGGAACAGAGGCGCTTGTTTTCCAATATAGACCGGAAGTACGATTCCGCCATTATTGCAGTGAAAATTGGATATCTTAAGCCGGATCACAAGATCACTCTGATCGGCACGGAAATAGACAAACTGAGGGGCCCAGCTGGGAATTTCTCCGTTCTTGTCTGCACCGATTTTTCCGTTTTCTACAATCTTTTTATTATTTATGTAAAGTTCATATGCACTGGATACATAGTTAAGCTTCATGCAGTAATCACCGGGTGCCGGAACTTTTACACGGAGTTCATATACGCCGATGCCGTGTTTTTCCAGCTTCTTTCCGTTAATTACTTTCCCCCGCCAGCTTCCCGGAACGTCCAGGCTGGCTGCTGTCCGGGAGACAGTATCCTCAAATGTCCCTTCATAAAACTTCCATGCACCATTCAACTGAACTGCCTTATCTTCCATATTCATATCCGACAAATTTATAAATCCATCGGATATGGGGTAGGAAACATATTGATTCCGGATACTTACAAGCCCTGATATCAAACATACAGACAGAATTAAAAATAACAGGGCTCTTCTGTTCTTCTTTTGTTTTTCTTTCATAATACTCTTAATTTTTCCCCCGAACCCGTTACCCATCATGCATCAAATTCCATGTATTTTTGTTTATTTTACTATTTCCGGAAAAATATAGCAATAAAAATATTTTAATTCATTGCAATAGAAAGGAAAGAGAGCGGACGGACAAGTTTATTTTGCCGCATGCTCTCTTTCCTTTTCATATCTGAAAATCTATTATTCTATTACAGTGCAAAAGGTTTAAATACGTTCTCCATCCGGTCCTACCCGATGCCCATCGGGAGTTGTGGTGTCCTTAAGCATGGAACCTTTTGTTTCATCTGCCGCTTCACTGAAATAATACCATTTTCCTTCAATCATGTTCCAGCCGGTATACATATAGCCTTTTTTTCCGTCACTGACCGGATTTAAATAATACTTATTGCCATTGTATTCAAACCAGCCAGTTACCATATAGCCTTTTTCGTCAAAGAAGTACCAGTCGTTTGATCCCTTCCAGTCGGTGTAAACCCAACGATTTACCGGACTGCTTCCATCATTTCCGGTAATCCTCCACC
Organism: Bacillota bacterium; assembly: GCA_023460575.1. GTDB lineage: Bacteria > Bacillota > Clostridia > Lachnospirales > Lachnospiraceae > Lacrimispora. The sequence goes on along the minus strand of JAEWPQ010000054.1, from coordinate 7,584 downwards.
CATTTTCATCTGATTGCCAGCTTCCGGAATAATAGTGGTCATCGTCTCCGCCTTTTGGTTTGCCTGGCGCTGTAATTCCTCTTTCATCATCGTCGTCATCATCGCTGTCATCTCTCGGCGGTTCTTTTACTCTGACAGTAAACTCATCTTTAAACTCTTTTTCATTCCCATACCGGTCGGTTCCGTAATAAATAACCTTAACTGTTCGTGTTCCTGTTCTGGTTAGATTATACTCCAGATCATACTGCCCCTCTGATAAAACTGTTTTTTTCACTGCATTTGAGGGACTGGCTTTCTGATATTCAGTTACCTCAAGCCCCTGTGTATCTAAATCCTCTCCCAGTGTATAGCTGACTTTATCCGGTCTTTTTGTCACATTGATCCGGAGAGTATAATATTCCTGTTCTTCCTGTTCTTCCATAACCGTTAAATTAATTGTTACTTCCAGGGAGATTCCATCGGGATTTATAACGTTGTCTGGCAGTACCACGGTACCGTCTACGGTAAATGTTTGTTCTTCACTGATGAACGGGTCATAGGAACAGGAATCCAAATCCCAGATCACATCCGCCTGGACGTTTCCGGCATCAGTTCCCAGCGTAACTCTGACCGGCATCCCCAGGGCAGTGGCTGTTTTGGCGGTTCCGTTTGTAATTCCTTTTATAGAAGGCAGCGGATAAATTTTTTCCAGGATTTTATCAGTCAGTGACTCTGCATCCACTGTTACTTCGACTGTAATATCCATGGATACTCCGTCAGGATTAATTACTTTGGTCGGAAGAATCACAGTTCCTTCTACCTCGAAAGTCTGGATTGTTTTCAGGTCAGGATCATAGGAGCTGGCTGCCACATCCCAGGTGACATTGGCGGATACGGTTCCGTTATCAGTCTCAAGGTCCACATTTACAGGCAGACCAAGTGCCGTAGCTGTTTTTGCTGTACCGTTTGGAATTCCTGATACAGGAGACAACGGAGAAATACTCTCCAAAACCTTATCCACCAGTACTTCTGCTTTTACAGTTACATTAATCGTTACATCCAGGGATATACCGTCAGGATTATATACTCCGGCGGGCAGTGTTACGGTTCCTTCCACAAGGAATGTCTGCTCTGTTTTCTGATTCGGATCATAAGAGCTTGCTTCTACATCCCAGGTTACATCGGCCGATACATTTCCTGTATAAGTATAAAGATTTACATGTTCAGGCAGCCCAAGTGCAGAAGCCGTTTTTGCTGTACCGTTGGTAATTCCCGTCACAGGATCAGGGGAGGTGATTGATATAACAGGATTTTCTGTTGCTATAAAGATTATGGTATAAGTTTCGGTGGAATCTACAAATCCATCATTGGCTTTAAATACCAAGGTATGCGTACCTACGGTGGTTGGCTTATAATAAAAGATATCGTCTGCTGTCACTTCAGGTCCATCATCAATCTTTACCTTGTAGGTTAAAGGATCACTGTCCGAATCCTGAAACATATGCATTAAGGTCACAATAATTGTAGTATCGACTGGTTTTTCCCATGTAAGCGTTTCTTCTACTCCGTCCTTTCTTTCAGGAGCAGTATTTAGTGCTTTTACATTGAGAGTTACGGTATAGATATCTGTTGAATCACTAATTCCGTCATTGGCTTTAAATACCAGCGTATACGTTCCAACTGCTGTCGGTGTAAAGGAATAACTCTCGTCAGCTGCCTTTTCGGCTTCCTCGTTTACTTTTACTTTATAGCTCAGAACATCCTTGTTCTCATCTTCAAATATTGTACTTAAATCAAGCGTATAAGGGTTATTGACTGTGATATTTTCAGATTGAGTTTCTCCTGCTCCGCTTTTTCTCACTGGAACCGAATTAAGGGCTGTAAGGGTTACCGTGTAGGTATCTGCTGAGTCTGCTGTTCCATCATTGGCTCTAAATACCAGCGTATCCGTTCCAGTAGTGGTAGGGGTATAGGAATAGCTTTCGTCAGCGGCCACTTCCGTTCCTCCGTTAATTTTAACCTTATAGGTCAAATTATCACCATCAATATCCTCAAATATTGTATTCAGGCTAATGGAGTATGCCTTATTAACTGCTGTACTGTCTGTATCACTTTCATTTACACCGGATTTCCTTGCCGGAGGCGTATTGGGTGCTTTTACATTCATCGCTACTGTGTAGGTATCTGTTGAGACATCGTTTCCGTCACTGGCTTTAAATACCAACGTATACGTTCCCGGTGCTGCCGGTGTGTAGGAATAGCTATTGCCAGTAGTCTGCTCTGTTTCCTCGTTTACTTTTACTATATAAGTCAGAGCATCCTCATCCGCATCTTCAAAGATTGTATTTAAATCAAGAGTGAATACCGTACCGACAGTTATGTTCATTGATACAGAAGGTCCCACCCCACCTATTCTGGACGGGGCTGTATTAACTGCCGTGAGCGTCACCGTATAAGTGTCTGTAGAATTCACAGTTCCGTCATTGGCTATAAATACAAGGGTATTGATACCTGCAGCTAATGGAGTATAAGAATACTTCTCTACTGCTGTCACTTCAGACCCACTGTTTACTATTACCTTATAGGTCATAGAGTCTGTATCAGGATCTACAAATATTGTGCTTAAATCCAGAGAATATGGGGTTTTAACTGGCACAAAGTCCGATGCAGATGCTTCCACACCGCTTTTTCTGGCGGGAGCATAGTTTACACTCTGCACATTAACAGTTGTATAGACTGGCTCTGATGCATTGGTGTTATCTTCTGCTGATACCATAACTGTTCTTGTTTTTGTATCGGGTTTTACTGTGTTGGTGTTTTTGTACGTAATTGCTTTTATTAATGCTGAGACACTGGTATCATTAGCATTTGAATTTAACAAAATGGAGAGATTTGTTCCTGAAGCTCCTCCTGAATACGTACCGATTGAGGTTCCGCTATAGAGAACATTGCTTCCAGACAGCGTAATACCACCGGTCTGAGCAAGTTCCAACACATCCTCTGCGGCCACACCGTTACCAGTAATAGAGGCAGAAACCAAGCCGCCAGTATAGGTTCTGCCGAAATCGGAATCTACCTTTACTGTAACGTTGCTGTCTTTATCCAGCGATACTGGGGATCCTTCCTCTGTAAATGTAACTGTATCGCCATCCAAATTAGAAATAATCGGAGGCGCTGCTGCTGCGGCAAGCGTTATACTTAAACCATCAAAATCAACATAGTCATTTGAATCGTTTAATTCTGTGGAGGCCTCTAATATCACCCGGATCATTTTTGCGTGTGATGTTATATACAGATTGTCAATTGTTACACTATCCCATTCTCCGCTCTTATATTGAGCTGCGGCCAATGAACTGTTAATCGGATCACCCGTCCCTGCGGTATTATCATACACTTCTATTTTTAACTTTCCTGCATCATTAGGGAATTGCAGAAACATCTGACAAGAAGCTGTCAGATTAAAATAGCCAGTATTACTGAGTATATAATCTTTATGAATGGTGCCTTTGCTATTATCTCCAGCCAGGAAATAAGAACAATACTCAATAATATTTTCATTGCTGTCTAAATCATCGGTGGGTGAACTTTTTCCTATAGGGTTCTGCATATTGTACTGATACCAGCTTTTAACCGGGTCTCCGTTAGATCCAAAAAGATCACTCCGGCCATCAATACTTCCAACCCAGCCATTAATGGCTTTTGCGTCCTGATCATCTTCACTTAAAATCTGTCCTGTATCCGCATATACGCTAAACGGAATCGCAGACATTAGTACAGCTGCAATAAGAACGCCGCTTAAAAAGCGCTTCTTTTTCTTTAAAATCATATTATCACTCTCTTCACCAAAATTCTCAGAGACATAAAGAGGAATATTTTCTCTCTGCTTCATGTCTCTGAGAGATTTTTATTTATATGCTTTTATTTACATTAAATACATAAGTTCTGCTGTCAACTCCTGTTTTTGAGGTAACAACAAGATTGATGGGATTCATGCCATTACTCAGCGGAATTGACTGACCGCTGTTATATACAACACCATTTAAGGTAATCACAACAGCTGCCTCCGGATCTTCCGCAGTTGGCGTAACTGCAGTACTGGTAAGCGTCGAACCAGCACTCAAATTATAATTATACGTTGTTTTTACAAATCCCGAAAAACGAATTCCGGTAAATTTCACTGTAGTCAGATAAGGACTGCTGGCCCTTGTAACATTTACCACATAGGTCACTTTATAACCGTCTGCTGAAGTTACCTTAATCTCAACCCTGTTTGACCCGTTAATCATATCGACATTAGCTTTTCCCTCTGTCAATGCCTGCCCGTTGACTGTAATAGCTGCCGTAGTTTTTGATGCAACAGGAATCACTGTAATACGGTCAGAATCATATCCGACATTGGAAGTATATGACAGTGTATCAGGATGAAATACAGGAGTCAGCAATGCGGTGTGCTCTTCTTTATCCTTTATTTCCAGGGAAGTCAGAACGGCCACATCTGTTTCTATCAGTTCCAGTTCCATGACAGAAGCGGCGGATTTATTGGCTTGTAATCCCCCTTCTCCAGGAACGAAGAGTCTGAAATATCTGGCATATACCGGATTTACCAGCACCCGCGTACACGTATTGTTTGTATTGCCGGTTACAGAATCCACTGTGGTCCAATTAGTTCCGTTTAAACTGCTTTCCAGACGAAACGAAGTCATACAATAATTATCCGGCCAGCCAGCGTTACTTCCTATACTTTTTACTGTCCACTGGCCGACCCAGCAGGACTTTTTTAAATCAAGGCGCAGCCACCCCGGCAGAGCAGCACACAGCCATCTGGAGGTGGGGTCACTGACTATTCCGTTTACAGCTCTGCCAGGCGCATAAGGATCGACATAACTGCTTGCAGTTATATCTGCATTCAAAGCCAAATTTATACCCATATTTATCTCATCAATCCTTTCCGGTAATTTGAAATACGGTTATTCATCGATATCAGCATCTGACTAATATCGATCAGGGAATATACCATTTGTCACTATGACGTAACGGATTTTGGGGTTGGGTTCAAATCCTTTTAGATTGGGAACACGAAATGTAGTGGAACCATTGCCTCCAAACGTAAATCCAATTAAAGCAAATAGTAGTTGAAACTGCTGAACCGGGTACTCCTGCCCATCACATTGCAGCGTAAACTCAGGTACAAATGTATAGGGTACAGGAATGATTTCACCAATCAAAAATTCATCCATGCATTTTCTCTCCTTTCCATCCATGATTAAGGCTGCTGCAAATTATGGTCTCATGGGATACAGCCCCTCAACTGCTATGTAATACTTCATCTGGCTGGTCGCTGCAAGAGGATTTGCATTTCTTAAGTCGGGTATCTTAAATTCAGTCGTTCCATTGCCTCCAAATGTAATTCCTAAGAGAGAATATAATGCCTGATTTTGCATGATCTGCATTGTTCTTCCATCACACAGAACCCAGCCTCTGGGTTCAAAATTATAGGGAAATAGCTGAATCTGACCAATATAAGGGTCCATAATAATTTCCTCCTTACTCTCATTGTTTTAGATAGTGCGAATACGCCCATATGCCGTTGGCTGGGCAGTCTTTCAGTGCTATATCATACTGATGATACCTCATCATATCGCATAAGGAGGGCTGGAAACCCGAAATAAATTTTGACTTTTTATTGAAATGTTTCATGTATTGGCTGTCACCTTCAAATTAAGATACACTGAAAAATAGAAACAGCGGAGAATGACAAATGAGCATTTATCATTTTCCGCTGTTTCCTGTATTAACTATAATAAATTACAAATCAGGCATTATGCCATAAATAACCGGATATCATCTTCCACTGTTCCAATACCAGCAATTCCAAAGTTTTCTACAAGTACCTTTGCCACATTGGGTGTAAGGAAACCTGGAAGTGTTGGACCCAGGTGAATATTTTTTACACCAAGGTATAAAAGTGCAAGAAGTACAATAACCGCTTTTTGTTCATACCACGCGATGTTGTATGCGATTGGCAGCTGGTTAATATCATCAACTCCAAATATCTCCTTCAGTTTTAAAGCAACCACAGCCAGAGAGTAGGAATCGTTACATTGCCCGGCATCCAGCACTCTTGGTATACCGCCGATATCACCAAGCGGCAGCTTATTATATCTGTATTTCGCGCACCCGGCAGTAAGAATTACGGTGTCCTTGGGCAGTTTTTCTGCAAATTCTGTATAATATTCTCTTGATTTCATTCTGCCGTCACAGCCGGCCATGACAAAGAATTTTTTGATTGCCCCGGATTTTACTGCCTCCACTACTTTATCTGCAAGAGCAAAAACCTGCTCATGAGCGAAACCTCCGATAATGGTTCCTGTTTCAATTTCAGTTGGAGAAGGCAGTTTTTTTGCCAATTCGATAATTGAGGAAAAGTCCTTCTTTCCATCGGCACCCGCTTCAATATGATTGGATCCGGGATACCCGGTTGCTCCGGTAGTGAATATACGATCCCTGATTTCCTCAGATCTGGGCGGGACAATACAGTTAGTTGTAAAAAGAATGGGGCCGCCAAAGGGGCCAAACTCATCCACCTGACGCCACCACGATCCGCCATAATTTCCAGCGAAGTTATCATACTTTTTGAAGAATGGATAATAATGTGCCGGAAGCATCTCACTATGTGTATAAACATCAACTCCAGTGCCTCTGGTCTGCTCTAAGAGCTGTTCTAAGTCCGTAAGATCGTGACCGGAAATCAGAATAGCAGGATTATTTCTCACTCCGATATTAACTGTAGTAATCTCGGGATTTCCGTACTTTGAGGTGTTGGCATCATCCAGAAGCGCCATAGCCGCTACACCAAACTGTCCGGTCTTTAAAGTAAGAGCAACAAGCTGATCTATGGTCAGAGAATTATCCAAAACAGAGGAAAATGCCTCATAGATAAATCCATAGATATCCAGATTTTCTTTACCGGCATTCAATGCATGGTGGGTGTAAGCTGCCATTCCTTTTAAGCCGTATGTAATCAATTCCCTTAAGGATCTGACATCCGGATCTGCTGTCTGCAGGACACCTGTTTCGGCTGCTTTTTCCAGCATGGATTCCCTGTCAGTAATACTGAACTGTGCTGAATCATGAAGTTTTGTTACAGATACATTTTGTTTCAGCTTGTTTCTAAACGAAATCATTGTAAGAATTTGCTTTTCAATTGCCTCTGCATCAAAATTGGCATTGGTAATCGTAATAAACATACTCTTAATTACTTCATGATTTACGTCTTCCAGATCGCTGATATCCAGTTTTCCTTTGACTATAATATCTGAAATTCCTTTACAGACATAGATCAAAAGATCCTGCAGTTTTGCAACTTCTTCATTCTTGCCGCAAACACCTTTTACGGTACAACCAGTGTTTCTGGCAGTTTCCTGACATTGATAACAGAACATTCCCATACAATTCCTCCTTAGTATTATATAGTCTCGCGGAATCTCTAAGCCTCGATTTATAAGGCTTTCAGATTCCTTTTTTATTAAAATCCCCCACTTTTTTCATCAAAACGCTTGACAAATTCATCGAAAAATGCGGCGCTTCGCGCCCTTGTTTATAAGA
>JAEWPQ010000053.1 GCA_023460575.1 Bacillota bacterium | reverse complement strand
CTCCCAGTTCCACTTTGATTTCCTTTCCGGTTTGCATGGAACCGTCATTTAATTCATCCGGTGAAAACAGATAGAGATCAGACTTCTCAATTCCATACAAAGAACCGTTGATAAAGTCTGCGGAACTCCATGCATCCATATCGTACTGTGCCACGTACTCCGATTTTCCGTCAAACAATACAAAACCTGTTTTCATCCTGCCAATCCCGTCAAATGCATAATTTTTTCCGCTGATATTCCGGATTCTGTTCCGGTAAACTTCCCCGCCTTCGTTGGTAAACCACCAGCTGCATTCCTGATCATTGAAATCTGTTTCATCCAGATTTTCCGACGGATACATCCAAAACCACATATTCTTTAAAAGTCTTCCTCCATCATATGCGGAATAATATCTGGCAGAGGTGTCACTGTTGGGGTTATTCTTTTCCGCATTGCTGATGGTAGCCACTTTACTCCACCATGGGATCATAATACCGTTTTCGTCAAATCCATACGTGTAACCGCCGATGTTCTTCTGGCGCAAATGATCCTCTTTACTATAGACCTTTTTCGAATTTTCATCAAAATAGACCCACATTTTTTCATAATCATAATAATAGCGGTCTGTAATCGAGCTAAGTAGTTCTGAGCCACCTACTCCATTGCCTATTTCCCCGTAATCCAGCCATTTGTCTTCATACAAAACTCCATCTTCTCCGGAAAAATAAACACCGTCTACAAAGGGCTCATCAGAATCATTGATGGAATTTCCATCTTTATCAAACCATCCTGTCAGCATCCGCCCGTTATCATGAAAGATATAAGCACTTCCGTTAATTTTCTTTTTAAAGCTGTTATTCTTTCTCTGATACGCTTTGCCGTCTGTTCCAAAATAATACCAGCCCTCTTCAAAGCCTCCTTCCGGATCCTTGGATTCATCAATCCAGATCCAGTTGTTTTGGACCATCTTCCCCTCTTCATCCACAAAGTAACTGGTGTTTCCAAGACTGAATATGCGATTTTTAAGAATCATCCCGCTTGATGATAAATAATACCAGCTATCCTTTGACTTTTTCCATGCATCTGTAATCTGATGGTCATCCGAATCCAGGTATGACCATTCCCCGTTTTCAATTTTCCAGCCCTCAGCTGCTAGTGCATCTTCGCAAAAAGAAGACGCTGATAATCCAATCAAAAGTGCAAGAACTGTCAGTGTACATAACCTCTTTTTCATTCCTCATTATAACCTTCCTTCCTCTTAAGTTGTAATTACAGGGAGTTTTTCCTATTGAAGGAAAAACTTGCTGTCCCGATTGATTACTGCCTGCAAATTACAACAGAATTCCTCTTTTGTTGTATAAGAGAGAGAAATGTCGAACCTAACTTAAAGTTCTTGTTATCTGAATTTAAAGAAAAACACAAAAAAAAGGCTGGTTTTACAAAATTTTCATAAACCAGCCTGTTTGTTGTGTTTAAATTTTAGGAATAGGAGATTTAAAAGAAAAATACTGGATTTTATTTCCTTTATGTAGTAGAATATTTACAGATACTGTTATGCTTTTACAACAAAAGAGGAATTCTGTCGTCAATACCGATGAGTAATTTAAGACCTTCCAATTGCCTGATATGGTTGTAGCCACTTTCCATCGTATAGATCCGGGTCGTATCAACGCTGCTATGACCCAATATATCCGCAAGCCGTGATAAATCTTTTTCCGAATTATAGTAAGACCGGGCAAATAAGTGACGCAAATTGTGAGGATAAATTTTTTCCCTTTCAACTCCCGCCTCTGTTCCCAATGCTTTCATATCTCTCCAGATATTGCTTCTGTCCAGAGCGGCTCCATTTCTTGTTATAAAAATCATTCCACTTTCGATATGCTGATTCTGTGCATATCTTATTAACATTTGAGATAATTGTCTTGTAAGAAATACTGTTCTAATCTTTCCCTTGCAATCCACCTCCGCCTTCCCTTTTACAGAGGCCTCCACAGTAATATAAGGTAATTCGGATACTCGAATTCCAGTTGAACAGATCGTTTGCAGCAGTAATGCCAAACGTTCATTGCCTTTATCCAAAGCAGTATTGACTAATTTTTTATACTCATCCTTTGACAGTTCTTTGTTTTCTGAACAAAAAGTGTTCCGGCTTATTTTTAGGAACTTTACTTTACAATCCCCCCAATTGCAATAATTAAAAAAGCCATTAAGTGCAGCCAATGCCCCATTAACGGTTACAGGAGCCATAGTCCCCCGCAATGTACCTTTCCACAATATTACAATTTCTTTATTAGCAGATCTTCCATTGAGATAGTTCCTGAATAAGCAAAGATGATGCCGGTATCTCAGTATAGTATCCTTGCTCTTTTCACATCCACGCAACCATGTACAATATTCGTCGATCAGCGTATCTGTAACGATTCTTTCTTCTCGTTTACAGGCCTTATCCATGTTGTCCTCCTATTATGCAATACTATATTTTAAATACGAATCGTTCCCAAATTTAGGGGTAAATATTCTACCTATACGAAAAGTTATAACAAAAAACAGAAATCCTCTTGAAAAAGAACAAGAAGATTTCTGTCCGCTATCAAAAGAAATCTCATCAAGTCGAATTAACTTTCCGTGCCATCGTCTTTAACAAAGCTTCATCTCATATGCAATCATATAATTGTACATATTCATAGATTCTTGTTATAGTATGATAATATCAGACATAAAATCCAAGATTTTTCTTCTTATCTTCGCTAATATACTACATGAACTGGAATCAAATTACTTGCTTTATGTTCTGAATTTGAGGTTAATTGTATTGAATGACAAATTTCTTATTTATAGGTATGATTATATTAAAAACTGGCTCATAACATAATTGCTGAGATCGGTCCCTCTGGAAGTCAGGCAGTAGTAACCATTTTTATATTCCATAAGCCCTTCCTTTTCCATTGCAGCCAGCACAGTACCGTAAACATTCCAGATATTGTGACCAAAGCTGCTGACAAATCCCTGGGCTGATATGCCTTGAGTAAGGCGCAGCCCCAAAAACATATATTCTTCCATTCTTTCTTCTATGGTCAGCCGCTCAAACTGCTGCCTCAGCATACTCTCAAATGCATCCTCCTGTTCAAAGCAGGCTCCACAGTACTGACTGAAAACAGGCGTATTGTGAAAACGGCAACCATTCAGATAGGAGGAAGCGCCAAGGCCTAAGCCTAAATACTCTGTTCCCGTCCAATAACCGATGTTGTGTCTGCACTCATAACCTCTTTTAGAATAATTGGATATCTCATATCTTTCATACCCCTGTTCATTTAAAAAGTCCTGAGTCAGGTAATACATGCTGCGTTCCGTATCCTCGTCAGGCAAATCCGGCAAAGACGTAAGACAATGGTCTTCTTCCGGCGGCCGAGGATGTTTCTCTTTTCCGGAGCATTCCCCATACCGATCATAATAAGGGGTCCCCTGTTCTACGATCAGGCTATAGGCAGATACGTGTTCCGGCTTCAGCATGGTCACCTTTTTTAAAGTGTTTTTCCATGATTCCAGAGTCTGCCCTGGAATCGCTGAAATCAGATCCACATTTACGTTGTCAAATCCGGCCATACGGACTCTCTGATAACTTTTTAAGAATTCATCATACGTGTGGATGCGACCAAGATACTTCAGTTCTTTGTCATCTGCCGACTGAAGCCCCATGCTGATCCGGTTCACCCCGGCTTCTCTGTAAATGGAAAGGGATTCTGCCGTGACTGTTCCTGGATTTACCTCTATGGTAATTTCCGCATCAGACCGAATGTCAAACCCATCGGCAAGAGCCTGAAGAACTGCTGCCATTTCCTCTATATTTAATATAGAAGGAGTGCCTCCCCCTATGAATACACTGATCACCTGGTATTCTTTGACTTTGGCACTCTGACATCTGATTTCTTCTATTAATTTTTCAGTATATTCCCGCTGCATCCCCTGATTTCCGGGAAAAGACAGGAAATCACAGTAAGCACATTTGCTTACACAGAACGGGATATGCACGTAAATTTCCAAATTTTTTTTATTCATCATCTAATTTCAGTACGCTCATGAATGCCTTTTGCGGTATCTCTACGTTACCGACCTGGCGCATACGTTTTTTGCCTTCCTTCTGCTTTTCCAGAAGTTTTTTCTTACGGGAAATATCACCGCCATAACACTTGGCGAGAACGTCCTTTCTCATGGCCTTTACCGTCTCACGGGCAATGATCTTGCCGCCGATAGCTGCCTGGATGGGAATTTCAAAAAGCTGTCTGGGTATCTCATCCTTAAGCTTTTCGCACATTCTGCGCCCCCTGTCATAAGCGGATAATCCATGGACAATAAAGGAAAGGGCATCTACTTCTTCTTTGTTTACCAGGATATCCAGTTTTACAAGCTCAGACCGCTGGTAGCCCTTCAGTTCATAGTCAAAAGACGCATATCCCCTGGAACGGGACTTTAACGCATCAAAGAAATCATATATGATTTCATTTAAAGGAAGCTCATATCTTAAGAGCGCCCTGGTTGCTTCCATGTATTCCATGCCCAGGTATACCCCGCGCCGTTCCTGGCACAATGTCATGATAGCGCCTACAAATTCTGTTGTCACCATAATCTCCGCACTGACGATTGGTTCTTCCATGTACTCAATCTCCGTTGGGTCAGGCAGATTGGAGGGATTGGTTAATTCCAGCTTTTCCCCGTTCTTTTTATATACACGGTAAACAACCCCGGGAGCCGTTGTCACAAGATCCAGGTTATATTCCCGTTCCAGGCGCTCCTGAATGACCTCTAGATGAAGGAGACCTAAAAATCCACACCGGAAACCAAAGCCAAGAGCAAGGGAGGTTTCCGGTTCAAAGAACAGGGAAGCATCGTTAAGCTGCAGCTTTTCTAAGGCTTCCCGCAGGTCATTGTAACGTGCTCCGTCAGCAGGATATAAACCGCAGTAAACCATGGAGGTTACCTTTTTATAGCCTGAAAGGGCCACTTTGCAGGGATTGTCCGCAAGGGTAATGGTATCCCCCACTGCAGTGTCCTTTACATTCTTAATGCTGGCCGTGAGATATCCTACCATGCCTGCACTTAAGAATTCACAGGGAAGAAACTGACCTGCTCCAAAATAACCTACCTCAACCACCTCTTCTATTGCTCCGGTAGCCATCATACGCACTTTATCGCCTTTTCTCACTGTTCCTTCTTTAACCCGGAAGAAAACGATGACGCCTTTATAAGAATCGTAAAGTGAGTCAAAAATCAGGGCTTGAAGGGGAGCCTCCGGGTCTCCCAATGGGGCCGGAATCTTTTCTACAATGGCTTCCAGAACTGCTTCCACATTTTCTCCTGTCTTTGCGGAAATCCTGGGAGCATTGTGTGCCTCCAGCCCTATGACATCTTCGATCTCTTCTACCACACGCTCCGGCTCTGCGCTTGGAAGATCAATCTTATTTAATACTGGAAATACATCAAGATCGTGATCAAGAGCCATGTAAACGTTGGCAAGTGTCTGTGCTTCAATACCCTGGGAAGCATCTACCACCAGGATGGCTCCGTCGCAGGCTGCAAGGCTTCGGGAAACCTCATAGTTAAAATCCACATGACCCGGTGTATCAATCATGTTAAAAATATATTCTTCACCATTTTTAGCCTTGTAAACGGTCCGTACTGCCTGGGCTTTGATGGTAATTCCTCTCTCACGTTCTAAATCCATGTTATCAAGCACCTGGGACTGCATCTCTCTGCTGGTCAATAACCCTGTCTTTTCTATAATCCTGTCCGCAAGGGTCGATTTTCCGTGATCAATATGAGCGATAATACAAAAATTGCGTATCTTATTCTGCTGGGCAGCTGCCATATGGTTCATTCCTCTTTTCTGATGTTTCTGGAGTTCTCCGGCATGGCCCGCTCAAAAGGGCACAATCCGCCAGATTACTGTGATATCTTTAAAAATATACCATTAAAATCACCGATTGTCCACTGTCAAAGCATTGAATTTCAAGGCAGGAAAGTAATGGATATCTATATTCTGTTATATCTTTGATAAACTATACAAAGAAACTGCTGTCATACACGGGCTGATCCTAGTTGTTTGTTTATTATAGGAAAAAAGAGTGCCGCCCTCTGTACAAGCTAATCTGCAAACACCCATTTATATATAAGTTTCTCTGATATAGACTTGGACTAAGCTGTTTTCAACTATTTCTTCAGGCATGCGCAATTGGCTTAAGCACTTGTGATATGCTTTTACTACTTCTTTATTTGCGTAAGAAACCGAATCCTGGACAACACTCAAACAGGACTCATCCATTTCCACACAAGATCTGATCCCACTTCCTACAATGCCGCTTGCAAGATACGTAACTTCATTGGCACACTGAAGAAGAATTGCTTCATGCTTTTCATTGAGCTCTGGAAATATAAAACTGATCATCACCTCATAAATTTTGATCTCTTTTAATCCACAAGGCACTTCCACCTCCCTGCACCCCTTTAAGTAACATATTTTTCTCTTACATTTCGAGGGATATGGCTCATTTAATTTAAACCCCCATATCCTGATCTCAAAACTAGGCATAATCCCTCACCTCTCAAAATAAATCTCTAATTCAATATATGATATTCCCATTGATATGTATATTAACAGACATCAGTCAGCCAGATTCCACAGGCGCAAAGCCATAACCATTCCTTTAAGCAAAAAGCGCGGGAAAAGGAGAATCCAGAATTGGATGATCCAGCTCCCGCGCCTTACTATGCATTTAAACCGTTATTTTTATAACAAAAAGCTCCATGCAGGTAATCTCTTTTCTTAATTCCCCTTTAATACCATATCCAATACTTCTGCCAGGGGTTCCATGGCATTTAACGCTTCCTGGTATGTATTGGTCTGGGCTCCCACCTCGAGCAGGGCTGACCTTGCTCTTAAGTGCTGGTTATACCGAAGTCCTTTTATGTATATTTTCCGGGTTAGTTTTGGAAAATAGGCCGCCGCATCAAGCTGCATCTGAAAGCTGAAAGCAAGGTTCTCATCTCGGTATGGGTTAGGAAGATATTCGATTGGACCTTTTGGCGTCTGGCTGACTCCATTAAAAAACATGATGGGCGCTGTGGGCTTTCCGTTGACCTGATTTACCATGTGCAGACGCTCATTGACCCCATCCCGGTGGACATCCAGGATTACCTCAATGGAAGGATTGTTCTGGAGAATGCCGGTAATTCCATCGAGCGCATAAGTATATGCCTTGTTTCTGTCCAGTTTTCCATTCTGTAAATCATATACCGTTGTATCATGAATGACGTTATAGCCTTTGGCAGTCAAAAGTTCTGTGAGATAGCTTCCTATTCCCACTACAGTTGCATTGGGATTGTTCGGCCCATGATCTGCAAATTCTTCCTGGGAATGGGTATGGTATATAAGGACCTGGGGTTTGTCACTTCCCCCTTCCAGGGTAAAATCCCTGGAAAGAAATTGACCTGCCTGCATTAAATCTCTGCTAACCGTTGTGGAGGTATGGACACTGTAAAAATGCTGTATCAGATAATCATAATCAGCCAGCTGCTCCTTGCGGTACAACGTCCCGGATACAGGCCATACATTGCTTACTGCACAGGTCATGGCTGGGTCTTTTTCCTTTGTCTGGACACTTCCCTCCTCAGCTACTGGCGGATTAGTCTCAATCCCCTGGTTCTGTTCCGTTTTTTCTCCGGCCGCCATTTGTCCTGGGCTGCCCTGCTGTCCTCCTGGCTGTGTTTCACTGGTTCCGGCATTAATACTTCCATCTTCCCCGCTTTCCTCTCCCCCGTCATATAACAGGAAGCTGTGCTCCTCATAGAATTTTCCACTTTCCAGATATCCCTCATAGGCCGGGTCCATATTACCATAACCTGTTTCCGCCTTTTTCCTGCTGCCGGCATACCGGTACAGAGGGGACTGACTGAAAAGGAAATCACAGATCACATTGACAAGGGATTTATCCTTTGATCCGGACAGAAGGTTTTTCTGTCCGTCATCTTCCCATGCAACGGCCGGATACTGGTGCCTCCAGATATAGGAAGCTCCAAAACCGGCCCCTTCTTTTGCCCAATTTTCTGCTTTATTAAAATCGGCTTTTTTTCCTGCCTCTGATACTTCCTTTATACTAAGAATAACGGCCAGAACCAGGCTTATAGTAATCATCAGCTTTCTGATAAACCAGTTTATTCCCTTGTTTCTCTGTTTCATAACCGCCTTCCTGCATAAATTGTTCATAATATCCTATGCAGAATGGTGGCCATTTACTACGAAATTTCCTGTCCCAAAAATGCCAGATGAATTCCTTCTGAGATGGTAAAGCTCAATTCCTTAACCGTTTCATCAATATCCGGCGGCGTCACATACATAGGTCCAAACTCTGGCTCCAGTAATTCACGGATCAGATCATACTGTTCGTCAGAATTTAAGTTTCCCATGAAATCACCCATTCCCTTTGTTTCCATGCTTTTTGAAAGAGCACCAATCATAGCGGAAACAGTATCATGGACAATAGCTGCTGCACCCACAACGGTAGGTACCCCTATGGCCATTACCGGCACTCCCAGACTCTCCAGGGTGAGACTGTGTCTGTGATTTCCCACTCCGGAACCGGGATGAATCCCTGTATCCGTAAGCTGAATGGTGGTTCCAAGGCGCTTTACGCTTCTGGCTGCCAGTGCATCAATAGCAATGATGAGATCAGGCTCTGTTTCACTAATGATCCCCTTTAATATCTCAGCACTTTCCATTCCTGTCTGAGCCATAACACCAGGAACTATGCCGCTGATTGTGGGCATGCTTCTTCCCTTCCAGAAATCATCTCCGTACTGGACTTTCAAATGCCTGGTTACCTGTAAGTTTTTAAGGACCCGTGGGCCAAGGGAATCAGGAGTCACGGAGGC
>JAEWPQ010000052.1 GCA_023460575.1 Bacillota bacterium | reverse complement strand
AACTACATGTGAATATTCTATACATCAGACTAACCCTCTGAGATTATCCTTCATTGACCCGTGAGGGATCATGACTCCTACAAAAAACCCGCCCCTGTAACCGCATGACAGGGACGGGCTTTTTGGTATTGTTACATACCGATCATATCAAACTGCTGGAATGAAATCACAAGCCTGCAATCTTTCTCAGGATTGGGATATTTAATCTGAACGGATTTTAGTGTCTGGCTGTAATACCAGCCGCAGTCCGCCGCTTCAAATTTTTTACGATACAGAAAATGAGGAAGCTCTTTGCCGTCTAATGTAATCCAGAACGGTGCTTTGTCTCTGCGGATCACATCTAAATAAATGTTTTCAACAGACGTCTGATAGCTGCCCTCCTGCTTAAATTCAACAACTGTCTGTTCTCCGGCAGTCATTTCAATTACAGTCTTTAAATAATCTCCTTTTTGATAATTTAAAGTAGTGCCGTCGTCTTCGTAGAGAGTAAAGGAATTATTTTTGCCGGCAGCCAGAAGCAGGTGGATACCGGTTACGGATTCGGTAGTTAAGTTATTCATCTGGTTGGCTGCCATAGGAATAATCGCGCCTTCCCGTACAAAGAGCGGGATGCTTGCCAGTGTTACCGGGAACTCAAGGGTTTGTCCTCCTTCGTATTTCTCTCTGGTATAGAAATCATAGAAAGTCTCGCCTTCCGGCAGGTAGACCTTTCTTGTAAGAGCACCTTTTTCCACTACATTTGCTACCAGCAGAGAATCACCGATCATGAAATCAATGCCCTCTTCATAACAGGCCGGGTCATTCTGGAATGCGCTGCACATAGGCTCCATGATGGGGAGTCCGGTTTCATGGGCACGTTCCATGAGAGAGTAGAAGTAAGGAATCATTCTGTAACGGAACTTAATGGCATCCCGGATATACCCGGTGTGGTTTCCGTACATCCAGGGTTCTGTTACCGTATTATCGGTATTTACAGAGTGGACCGAAAATCTTGGCTGGAAAATACCGTTCTGTATCCAGCGGACCATCAGCTCTGCTTCCGGCGATGTGCCGTAAAAGCCGCCGATGTCACAGCCCTGATTTGCCACACCGCTTAAACTCATGCCCAGTATGGTTGCAATGTTATATTTTAATGAATCCCAGCAGGTTAAGTTATCTCCGGCCCAGGTCTGTGCGTAGCGCTGAATGCCGCTGTGTCCGGACCGGCATACGATAAAGGGTCTTGTATTGTCAAAGGTCTCATGAATGGCTTCATCGGTGATCTGACACATGATATTGGACATAACGGACTTCAACTGGCCAATGGTGCCGCCTTTGCCTTCAAAATCACAACGGCAGTCTTTGTCCACCATACTGTCGTATTCACAGTTATCGTTCCACACAGAGCAGGTTCCCATTTCCAGAACATTTTCCTTTAACAGTTCCTTCCATACACTGCGGGCAGCAGGTTTTGTGAAATCGGCGAAAACTCCCTTGCCGCCCCACCAGGTACCGATACCGGGTTCGTCGCTCTGGCTGTCTTTTACAAAAATATCTTTAGCTTTCATTTTTTCAAGATCGGGATGAGACAGTAGAATTCCCGGCTTTACGTTTGGAGATACGGTGATTCCTCTTTTTTTCATCTGTTCAAAAAAGTCTTTGGGATTCTTAAAGCGTTTTTCATTCCAGGTAAATACACAGCGTTTTACACCCTGTTCGGTGTCCTGAGAGGTGTAACCGGAGGAAAGCTGAAAGCCATCTACCGGGATATCTTCTTCTTTTGTTGTATCGATAAATTCTGTGATTGCATCATCACAGTCTGCTTCCAGTTCCGGATAGTACATGGAGGAACCCAGATATCCAAGTGCATAACGGGGAAGCATGGCGGATTTACCGGTAAGATCGGTATACCGGGAAACAACTTCCCGAATGGAAGGACCTGCGATGAGAAATAAATCAATATCTCCGCCGTCGGTACGGTAGCGGCTGTGGGGCTTCCAGTAATTGCTCTTCTCTCTGCCCATATCAAAATCACATTCATACGTATTATGATAGAAATATCCCACTGCCTTTTTTGAACTGCGGTTTAACTTGATATAAAACGGAATGTGCTTATACAGGGAATCTGTCTCTTTTGGATTATAACCCATGGCATCCTTGGGGCTCATGGATAAGAATTTCTGAGCTTTATTCCATTGTCCGCTCTTCTCACCAAATCCGTAGAAACAGTCTTCCGGTGAAATCTCGCTGGTGTGAATCCTGCGATGGTTGCTGTCCTCTAAGTATCCAAGGTCTACAATATCAGAATGGAGAGAAGTGCCTTCTTTATCATAAACGCAGATGCAAAATGGGTCCTTCTCAATAACAACCTTTAACTGTGAGCCGTTTAAAACTGCCTGGTCTTTTGTCTGGCTGAGACTTGCAGCAGCTGGGGCCACCCGTTTTCTCTGGTTTTTAAGCACCCCGTCCATGCGGTCCTCCCATGCAGTCATAACCAGACTGTAGGATTCTTCCGCAAAATCGCCGTCAAATCCAGCACGGATTCTTAAAATGTATTCTGTTAAAAACTGTACCCGGATCTCTATGGAATTGGTAATAATTTTAAAATAACCATCCATCTCCTTTACTTCATTCACGTTTGTACATAGCTTCATAAGGCATATACTCCTTTACTGTAATTCTAAAACAGGTTTGTGCTATAATCATAAAGAAAATGACAGCAGAATACTAGACTAAAATTGCAGACTGTCAGCCAAAACTATACATATCTTGCACTCTTTAAGAGGGAAATATGCTGGATACAGACAGAAACCAGGGAATAAAAGAGCAAAATAAGTATAGGATATATCAAAATAGTGCAATTTTCGTCTAGTACTGACAGGTAAATACGAATATAATGAAGTAAAAAAGGGAGGTTTCAACCATGGCCAGTATGAATTGTCATTATTATAGTTATTCTTTGGGACATACCGTGGATGTCAACGTATTTGTACCAACACCCGAGGGAAATGAGCAGATTACCAGTGAATCGGCAAAGAAAGCATTTCCGTATGAAAAAGGTCTGCCAGTCTTGTATCTGCTACATGGAGCGTTTGGAGATTACAGCTCCTGGATGCGTTTTTCCAACATAGAGCGTTATGCTCAGAAGCATTGCTGTGTGGTAGTCATGGCGTCGGCGGAAAACAGCTTCTATCAGGATATGTACCGTGGAAACCGTTATTTTACCTTCTTTTCAGAGGAGCTTCCTGCATTTATTAAAAGCATTTTCCCGGTTTCGAAAAGGCGGGAAGATACTTTTGTGGCAGGTCTTTCCATGGGAGGTTATGGAGCCTGGTTTTTAGGGCTGTCAAAGCCTGAACAGTATGCAAAGGCTGCCAGTATGTCCGGTGCGCTGAATATCTCAGAAACCTTTGAAGGCATTAATAACGGATCCATTGACGGACCATTTCCCTGGAAAAATATTTTTGAAAATCCAGAGGAACTCACAGGAAGCAATGCAGATCTGCTGCATTTGTATGACCGCTGCGTAAAATACGGGATCGTACCCGAGCTTTATCAGGCATGCGGAACGGAAGATTTTCTTTATGAAATGAACATTAAAATAAAAAATATGATGGAAGAAAAGGGAGCTCACGTATATTATGAGGAAGGATCGGGAGGTCATAACTGGGATTTCTGGGATCATTATATTAAAAATGTTCTGCAGTGGATGCTGCCGGTTTAGTTGATAATTCTTTTCGAAAAAGGGGGCTTGTTTTTTCTGAATTCTTATGATATTATTATGACAGTTAGTTAATGCTAACTGCGTGTGAATATTCTAACATCAGACTAACCCTCTGATTGCATCCTTCATTTGACCCGTGAGGGATCATGACTCCTACGAAAAGGCCGTACCTGTTACCGCATGACAGTACGGCTTTTTTGGTTATCCGGGTGGCCATTGACTTGGAATGTGCAGGGTGCTATCATTGGGTAAATTTATTATATCTGATAAAAAGGGAGCGTGTAAAAAGATGAAGGATCAGGCAAATAAAACATTCTGGCAGAGGGTATCGGGAGTATACGGGCTTTTTATGAAGAAGGACCGAAAGATGTATGAGGAAATCAGCAGGGAGATTGGTGCGGATTTGGATAAAAGCATGACAGTCCTGGAACTGGCATGCGGTACCGGACAGCTTTCTTTCCTCATTTCCCAATCAGTGGGCTTTTTAGAAGCCACGGATTTTTCGGAAAATATGATACATACAGTTCAGAGGAAGCAGGCACCCGGGAACCTTCGCTTTTCTGTTCAGGATGCAACGGATTTACAGTTTGAGCCGGAGACTTTTGATGGTGTGGTGATTGCCAATGCTTTGCATATCATGCCGGAGCCGGAAAAGGCACTGTCTGAAATATACAGAGTTTTAAAGCCAGGGGGATTTTTATTTGCTCCCACTTTTGTTGCGGCAAAAGGAAAACATGGTTATCTGAGTACCAGAATACTAAACCTGCTTGGATTTCATACCTTTCACAGCTGGGACGATAAATCGTTAACTGCTTTTGTTGCAGAGAACGGATTTGAGCCAGTTACTGTCAGGATGATTCATACCGGTTTTTTGCCCTTATGCTGCTTAAAGGCGAGAAAGCAAACGGGGATTTTCAATTAACAGATTTGCCAGGCTGAATTTGATGGAATCGTATTATATGAGACCACAGCCATGGAAGTGAGGGAAGGTGATTCCCTGATTGCTTATGGGGAATGCCGCCAGTTGTCATAATCCGCCCAATGAGCTATAATAAAGAGAGAAATGCCATTTGGAGGAATAGAATGAAATCTTTAATTATAGCAGAGAAACCATCCGTCGCCCGGGATATTGCCCGGGTGCTTCATTGTACAAAGAATCAGGGAGGAGTTCTGGAAGGAAATGCCTATGTCATTACCTGGGGATTAGGCCATTTAGTCACTCTGGCAGACCCGGAGGATTACGATCCCAAATATAAGGAATGGAAGATGGAAGATCTCCCCATGATGCCCGATCAGTTTAAGCTTGAGGTAATCAGACAGACCGGTAAGCAGTACAGTGTGGTGAAAAAGCAGCTTCACAGAAATGATGTGGGGGAAATTATCATTGCAACCGATGCAGGCCGGGAAGGAGAGCTGGTAGCGCGTCTGATTCTTGAAAAAGCAGGAAACAAAAAGCCGATTAAGCGGCTTTGGATCTCTTCCGTGACAGATAAAGCCATTAAAGAAGGCTTTGCCCGTTTAAAAGACGGTCATGAATACGATAATCTCTATGATGCAGCCATGTGCCGTGCAGAAGCGGACTGGCTGGTGGGAATCAATGCAACCAGAGCTCTGACCTGCAAATACAATGCCCAGTTAAGCTGCGGGCGTGTCCAGACACCAACCATTGCCATGATAGCAAGGAGAGAGGAAGAAATCAAAAGCTTTGTGCCAAAGTCCTATTACGGCATTACGGCAAAGGCATCCCAGCCTGCGCTGACATTTATCTGGCGGGATGAAAAGTCGAAAAGTTACCGTTCTTTTGACCGGGAACGGTTAGAAGGGCTGTTAAAGCAGATGAATTCCTGTAAAGATGGTGTAATCACTGAGGTGAAAAGCACTCCGAAAAAGAGTTTCGCTCCCCAGCTGTATGACTTAACTGAGCTTCAGCGGGAAGCAAACCGGAAGTTTAATTATTCTGCAAAAGAGACCCTTAATATCATGCAGAGACTGTATGAGAATCATAAAGTACTGACCTATCCAAGAACGGATTCCCGGTATTTAAGCTCCGACATTGTTCCCTCAATAAAAGAAAGGCTGGAGGCCTGCGGCGTGGGACCTTACAGAA
The DNA here is from genome assembly GCA_023460575.1 of Bacillota bacterium. Lineage (GTDB taxonomy): Bacteria > Bacillota > Clostridia > Lachnospirales > Lachnospiraceae > Lacrimispora. Next base: position 2,414 of record JAEWPQ010000052.1, on the reverse strand, counting down.
AGCTTGCAGGGAAATTATATAATGTGAAGATTGAAGCGAAACCTTATTTTGTAGATGATAAAAAGGTAACCGATCATCATGCCATCATTCCCACCGAGCAGTTTGTCCAGCTGGATCATATGACGATTGATGAGAGAAGGATTTATGATCTGGTAGTGAGAAGGTTTCTGGCAGTTTTATATCCTCCTTTTGAGTATGAGCAGACAGAGCTTGAGGTGATGATAGGGGGGGAGACTCTCGTTGCAAGGGGAAAAACGGTTAAGGCACCGGGGTGGAAAGAAGTTTATGAAACACCGGACGAAGATGAGGATGAAGAACAGGAATTAAAAGAACAGAATCTTCCTTCTGTGAAAAAAGGTGATCCGGTCAAAGGCATCACACTGCTGCTCACGGAAGGAAAGACAAAGCCTCCGGCTCCATTTAATGAGGCCACCCTCCTCTCAGCCATGGAAAACCCTGTTTCCTACATGGAGACAAAGGACCGGGATATGGCGAAAACTCTGGGAGAAACCGGCGGTCTTGGGACTGTGGCAACCAGAGCGGATATTATTGAAAAGCTCTTTTCCAGCTTCCTTCTTGAGAAAAGAGGAAAAGATATTTTCCTTACATCAAAGGCAAAACAGCTTCTGACTCTGGTGCCGGAGGACTTAAAAAAGCCGGAGCTGACTGCTGACTGGGAGATGAAGCTGTCCGCCATTGCAGCGGGAAAACTGAAGCGCGGTTCCTTTATGAAGGATATCAGACTATATTCAGAAGAATTAATTCAGATTATCAAGACCGGAGAAGGAAGCTTCCGTCATGATAATCTAACTAATACCAAATGTCCTGTCTGCGGAAAACGAATGCTTTCTGTCAAGGGAAAAAACAGTGAGATGTTAGTCTGTCAGGACCGGGAATGCGGTCACCGGGAAGTGGTTTCAAGAACCAGCAATGCCAGATGCCCGGTCTGCCATAAAAAGCTGGAACTGAAAGGAAAAGGGGACGGACAGATCTTTGTCTGCAGATGCGGATATAAAGAAAAACTGACTGCCTTTAAAGAGCGCAGGACAAAAGAAGGTGCCGGAGTATCCAAAAAGGATGTGGCAAAATATTTAAATAAACAGAAAAATGAGGTCGATGAACCAATCAATTCTCCTTTTGCGGTTGCATTTGCAAAACTGAATTTAGGGGAAGAAAAAGACTGACAGGGATGACTGGATACCGGAAGGAAACTTTATTTTCTTTCCGGTATTTCTAATTATGAAAAGTTTTTTACATACTTTGGTAAAAGTTTAGTAAAATTTTACTTTGCTTATTGACGGTGACATGGACTGTCATTATAATGAATTTGAAAGGTGAGGATATAGATTATGGCTACCATTAAAGAGATTTCAAAGCTTGCGGGTGTTTCAGCCGCTGCGGTGTCCCGGGTGCTGAACCAGGATGATACCTTGGCAGTGAGCCCGGAGGTGAAAAAAAGGATATTTAAAATTGCCCACGAATTAAAATATGTCCCACCCAGAATGCGTCACGCGCAGAAAAAGAAAGAAATTGTCATAGGAGTGGCTGACTGGCATATTATCCGCAAGGACAGAGCAAACATCAGGCTTTCCTCCCTGGACTTAATTGTAAAGTCCATGTCTGGTAAGCAGGAAGTTAAATTCTGCCGCCTTGATAAGAATCAGCCGGGTCAATATGACGGGATTATGGCTTTTGGTGTTTTTTCCCAGGAAGAGATGGAGTTTTTAAGAATGCAGAGCTATTCCATTGTATTTATTAACTCGGATCCCAAGAATTATGAGTATGACAGTATTGTTATGGATTTTACAAAGGGAATCCATGAGATGCTTGATTATCTTATGGTGCGGAAAAAGTACTGTTCTGTCGGCTTTATAGGCGGTCTTTATGAAGAAGGACAGGTAAAGATCGGTTACCGGAGACTGGAGGGAATCCGGGCGTCCTTTACTGAGAGCGGCTATTATGAAGAAGAGAATTTCTACATAGGCGACATCAGCCGGGAAAGCGGCTATGAGCTGGCAAAGAAAGCCATTGAATCGGGTCATCTGCCCGAAGCTGTTCTTTTAGGCAGTGAAGAAGTTGCAGAAGGAGCTTTGGAGGCATTTCAGGATGCAGGACTTCGTGTGCCCAAGGATATTGCGGTCGTCATCTACAAGGACATTGAGACCATTGAGTCCAAATGGCCCACCTATACCAAAGTCCGTATGTTTCCTGATATTGTATGGCAGACAGCCATCAAGCTTTTGCTGGAACAGATTACAGAAGGCAGGAAAGACAACATGACAATTTTTCTTCCCACCAAGCTGGAGGTGGGAGACAGCGCGTAATGCCTCATGATCCCAAGAAAAAACCGATGAATCACACGAAAAGGAGAGCAGTATGAAAAAATCAGTTTCTGTATTAATGGCAGCAGCACT
>JAEWPQ010000051.1 GCA_023460575.1 Bacillota bacterium | reverse complement strand
TGGAAGAAAAGGATATTCAGTGTTTTCTTGACCGCAGAAAACCGGGGCAGAGTAAATTTACCACAATGCGCAGCGAAGGGGATCAGGTGGAGATCTTATCCGGCGTATTTGAGGGAAGAACAACCGGAACACCCATCTCGATGATTGTCTGGAATACAGACCAGCGCTCTAAAGATTACGGGAATATTATGGAAGTTTACCGTCCTGGCCATGCTGATTACACCTTCGATGAAAAATATGGTTTCCGGGATTACCGGGGAGGGGGGCGTTCTTCCGGAAGGGAAACCATCGGCAGAGTTGCGGCAGGTGCCATAGCTGCCTGTTTTTTAAGAAGCCTGGGAATTACTGTAACGGCATATACCAGATCTGTAGGACCGTTTGAAGTAAAAGAAGAAAGTTTTGATTTAAATGAGAGGGACCAAAACCGTCTCTATATGCCTGATAAGGAGACATGTCTTCTTGCAGAACAGTATTTAGAAGAGATGATGGGAAGAAAGGATTCTGCAGGCGGCGTTGTGGAATGCGTCATCGACGGAGTACCTGCCGGAATCGGAGATCCTGTATTTGACAAATATGATGCTTCCCTTGCAAAAGCTGTTATGTCCATTGGTGCAGTGAAAGGCTTTGAGATCGGTGATGGTTTTCTGGCGTCCCGCGCTTTGGGCTCTCAGAATAATGACGGTTTCTGTATGGACGCAGAAGGCAGGGCGAAGAAAGTGACCAACCATGCCGGAGGTGTGCTTGGAGGAATCAGCGATGGGGCCAGAGTCGTTTTCCGTGCCGCTTTTAAACCCACTCCATCCATCGCACAGCCCCAGAAGACGGTTACCAGACAGGGAGAAGAAACGGAGATCGAAATCAAAGGCCGCCATGATCCAATCGTGGTGCCACGGGCAGTTGTTGTGGTGGAGGCGATGGCAGCTCTTACAACTGTTGATTTACTGCTTGCCAATTTATCTGCCAGAATGGATCGTATAGTTTCCTTTTATGGTAAAGAAACTGAATAACTTGATTATATCCGGTATTCATGCTATGTTAAATGCCGGATATATTACTGAATATTTTTGTGGATATGAGGAGAATGACAATGAAGATTGCAATGGGTAATGATCATACAGCGATAGAAATGAAAGAAGCAATTAAAGAATTTGTGGAAAGCAAAGGCTATGAAGTAATTGATTTTGGGACCAATTCCACAGAAAGCTGCGATTATCCCGAATATGGGGAAAAGGTAAGCCGCGCGGTAGTAGAAGGAAAGGCAGATTTAGGAATCGCAATCTGCGGTACAGGGGTTGGTATTTCTCTTGCCTGCAACAAAGTAAAAGGTATCCGTGCCTGTGTCTGCAGTGAGCCATATACAGCAAAGCTTTCCAGAATGCACAATGATTCCAATGTTCTTTGCTTTGGTGCAAGAGTTGTGGGCGTGGAACTGGCAAAGATGATCACAGAAGAATGGCTGGACGCTGAATATGAAGGCGGAAGACATCAGCGCCGCGTAGATATGGTAATGGATATCGAAAAGAGAAATTAGCCGTGTGAAAGGGGGGCCTATGAGTTACGAACCGGAAAACAGGACAAAGCAAACACTGGCCGAACAGGTGGCAGAGCAGATCCTGAATGATATTGTGGAAAAAGGTGTGGAAGTAGGCGCAAAGATTCCCAATGAATTCGAGCTGGCTGAAAAAATCGGAGTAGGCAGGGGAACGATCAGGGAAGCTGTGAAGATTCTGGTTTCCAGAGAGATTCTTACCATACGAAGGGGAGCCGGAACCTTTGTCTCTGAACGTCAGGGGCTATTAGATGACCCGCTTGGGCTTTCCCTTTTAAAGGATAAAACCCATCTTGCACTTGATCTGTTAAGCATACGCCTGATGCTGGAACCGGAAATCGCTGCGCTTGCAGCGGCAAATGCCAGACCAGAGCAGCTGAATGAGTTGGAAAAGTTAAGAGACCAGGTGGAAGAACTGATTAACCGGGGAGAGGACCACACCCATGCAGATATTCTTTTTCACCGGCAGATTGCCGCATGCAGCGGCAATCTGGTGATGGAAAAGCTGATTCCTGTGATTCATTCTTCTATTACCCTGTTTGTGGATTTAACCAATGCCAGACTTGGACAGGAGACCATTGATACACACAGAGAAATCACGGACTGTATTATCGGAAAGGACCCGGAGGGGGCCAGATGCGCCATGTATATGCATCTGACCGTGAACCGGAGACTGATTAAATCTCTTGAGGGGAATTAGATGGTTATTTCAATCTGGTTTCCTTCCAGACCCACAATGCAGCTTTCGTAATATCCGTCACCAGTCGTACGCGGACCGCTGATCACTTCATAGCCAGCCTGCCTCAGTTTACTGGTGAGCCTGTCAACGTTCTCTTTGCTCCCTGCACTGAAGGCGATGTGGATAAAACCGGTGCGTGTCAGTGTTTTTTGTGGATCTTCCATAACCGGCTTGTTCATGATTTCCAGCCGGCTGCCGTCTTCAAAAGTCATAAAATAGGAGCGGAATCCGGTTTTTTGATTGTGGTATCCGCTGTTTGCTTTTCCATTAAAATATATGGTGAAAAATTCCTTCGCTTTTTCCAAATCATTTACATACATGGCAATATGTTCAATCTTCATTATGATCCTCCTTATTATTCCTGTATTTCCCGTCTGATTAAAATTCCCTTCATATACTCTGATTCATTATGCGTCTGAAAGACTATTTCTTTTTCTTCTTCTGTGCACCCTATCAGAATCTTAATCTCAGAATCCCGTTTCATTAAATCTACAATACACATGACTGCGTCAATTCTTTTGTTTTTATCAGTTCCTGCCCATACGTCTATTCCCTGTCCATCCATGGAAGATGTGTTCTTTAAGTATCCATAATCAACCCTGTAGATAAAATCGGGATACTTTGGATGAGCAGATCCCTTAGGCCTGTCAATAACGATTTCGGAATCATTCGCGAGCTGTTCCAGAGCGGCCCAGAATTCAGGATTCAATTGGATCACCGCCTTTCTCGCTGGCTGAGAGAAGAAGCCTGGCTGCTATATCCCGCCGCAGCTGCCAGACATTGTCTCCATAATTACTTACTAAGGTTATCAGTATCTGATTTTCCTTATCAAAGGAGGATATAAAACTCACACCCGGATCACAGCCCTCAAAATGGGGATTAAAATCATTCCCTGCTTTTTTTAGCCAGACACCATAGCCGTAACACTGTCTTTCACCGCTGTGATTGGACAACATATTTTTAATCATGTCAGGAGAAAGCAGCTTGTATGACAGAAGATTTTCCCAGAATGAACGAATATCCCCGATTGTTGTAAAGGCACCTCCGGCACCAGTCCCCTTTACATCCACACTATATATATTCGTCCGGTAGTCATTCCTTTCCGGGTCAAATATGTAATTAAAAGCGCATTTAGCTGGCAGCCTGTCCAGTTCGTAATATCCGGTATGTGTCATATTGCAGGGAATAAATATTGATTTTTCCAGATACTGGTCAAATTCCATTCCTGTAATCTGCTCCAGAATCATTGCTAACACAACAAAACCAGTATTATTGTATTGAAATTTGGTCCCTTTTGGATACATCATCGGTTTATGCATGAAAAGCGGAAGCAGATCTTTGTTGGAACGTATCCTGTAGTTGGGAAAGTCATACCACAAGTCTTCATACTCCGTCATTACAGATTCATCGAAATAGTCGGGTATCCCGGAAGTGTGGGTGAGGAGCTGCTCAATTGTGATTTCCGGGTCGATCTGCTCCCAATCAAAATCAAACAGTGTTGAGATTTTATCTTCCAGATGAAGCTTCCTTTTCTCAATCAGCTGCAGAATTCCCACAGCAACGAATATCTTTCCTGCAGAAGCTGTTGCAAATCTGGTTTCAATATCATTAAGAACTTTATTAGACAGATCTGCATATCCGTATGCTTTCTGGAAAAGCATCTCTTCTTTTTTATAAATGGATACACAGCCTCTAAAGTCGGTTGGAATTATCTTTTCAATATTCATACAAAAAGCCACTCTCCTGTTACTGATAATTTTATTTAATAGTAGCAAAAAAGTAAAGAAAAATATAGTGCATTTATTCGTCATATGTGTTTAGAACTTTTATTTACTCATAACCCGCTAAAAAATGAAATTATAATTTGAAATTAACTCTGATATTGACACTCAAGCAGAAAAATGATATTTTTTAATTATAAATACATCATACGTATTATGACTAAGAAAAAGGAAGTGACCGCTATGGAATTAAAAAGTCAGCAGGTAAGAAAGATTGCACCTGAAATGGACCCGCTTAAAATGGGAATGGGCTGGTCTGCAGGGGATTTGGAGAAGCCGCAGATCATAATTGAAAGCACATTTGGAGAGAGCCATCCGGGGAGTGCCCATCTTCTGGAACTGGTGGATCAGGCAGCAGAAGGAATCTACGAGTCTGGCGGCAGGGGAGCACGTTACTTTGCCACAGATACATGTGACGGCATGAGCCAGGGGCATGACGGAGGAAATTATTCTCTTGTATCAAGGGATATGATTTGCAATATGATTGAAATACACAATAACGCAACCCCTTACGACGCCGGAGTATTCATAGCCAGCTGCGACAAGGCAGTACCTGCCCATTTAATGGGAATCGGCAGAATTAACATTCCCTCCATTGTTATAACAGGAGGTGTGATGGATGCCGGTCCGGATCTTTTGACTCTGGAACAGATCGGCATGTACAGTGCCATGTGTAAGAGAGGGGAAATCTCTGAGGAGAAGCTTACCTGGTATAAGCACCATGCCTGTCCTTCCTGCGGTGCCTGTTCTTTTATGGGGACTGCCTCTACCATGCAGATCATGGCAGAAGCTCTGGGGCTGATGCTGCCCGGAACTGCGCTCATGCCTGCGACCTCAAAAGAACTGAAAACCGTGGCAAAAGAAGCAGGCGCACAGGCAGTATGGCTTGCAAAGAATGGTCTCACTCCCAGAAAAATGATAACCATGGAATCCTTTGAAAATGCTATCATGGTACATGCAGCTATATCCGGCTCCACCAATTCCCTGCTTCATATCCCCTCCATCGCCCATGAACTGGGACTCACTATCGATGGGGATACCTTTGACCGGATCCATAAGAATGCTCATTATCTTCTTGATATCCGTCCCGCCGGAAAGTGGCCGGCACAGTATTTCTACTATGCCGGAGGCGTACCCAGAATCATGGAGGAGATAAAATCCATGCTTCACTTAGAGTGCATGACAGTGACTGGAAAGACGGTGGGAGAGAATCTGGAGGATTTAAAAAAGAAGGGCTTTTATGAGACGTGTGACGACTACTTGAAAAAAATTGGGATTGAGCGGACCGATGTAATCCGATCCTTCGAAGATCCTATTGGAAAGAACGGTACCGTTGCCATTTTAAAAGGGAATTTAGCACCTCTTGGGGCGGTAGTCAAGCATAGTGCCGTAGCAAAAGAAATGCATCAGGCAGTGCTGAAGGCGAAACCCTTTGACAGCGAAGAAGAGGCCATGGAAGCGGTACTCCAGGGAAATATCCACCCGGGAGAAGCAGTGATAATCCGGTATGAAGGTCCAAAGGGAAGCGGGATGCCCGAGATGTTTTATACCACCGAGGCAATCTCTTCCGATCCCGTTTTATCAAAATCTATTGCTCTTCTTACAGACGGAAGATTCTCCGGCGCCACAAAAGGTCCTGCGATCGGACACATTTCGCCGGAGGCGGCCCAGGGAGGCCCCATTGCGTTGATTGAAGAAGATGATCTGATTGAGATTAATATACCTGGCAGAAGTCTTCAGATTACAGGAATAAAAGGAAAAGCCATGAGCGAGGAGGAGATAGACAGGATTTTAGAAGAACGGAAAAAAGTCTGGAAGCCCAGAGAAGGCAGAATCAAGTCCGGTGTTCTTAAAATCTTTTCCCAGCATGCGGTGTCGCCCATGAAAGGGGGATATATGGATTAACAAAACTGGCTGAAAGAAAACGGGAATTAATCCCGGATTCTTTCAGCCAGTTTTTTACTGAAGCTGTTTGATTGATGGGAAATAGCGGAACAACACTTTGGCAATAATCTTGTCCTTTTTCACATACTTATTTTTCCATCTTCTTGCATCAGCCGAATAATTACGGTTGTCGCCGAGCATGAAGTAAGAATCTTCAGGCACCTCATAGTGGGCGTCCGGTTCCGGTTCCATGGGCTCCGGCAGATACGGCTCCTCAAGGGGGGTAGCGGAATTGTTAATATAAACCTTTCCGTCTCTGATATCAATGATATCGCCGGGGAGTCCGATGACACGCTTCACATAGTAAGTCTTACCAGTGGGATCGTCAGGAAAATGGAAGATGACAATGTCGCCCCGTTCCGGCTCTTCAAAGTAATAGGATAATCTGGAGCCGATAACCCGGTCGCCGGTCATGATGGTCTTTTCCATGGAACCGCTGGGAACTCTGCTGTTTGCGATGATAAAGTTATTCAGCAGAAATGCAATAACGGCAGCTGTAATAATAATTTTAATCCAGCTGATAACTTCTTCTTTCCAGTTAAATGGTTCCTGAGGCATGTTTTCTTCTCTTTTCATATGGTTTCTCTTCTTTGCTTTCTTCATAGTTCTGAATCAAAGTTTAAATGAGATTGGAAAATTGTGCAAGGGGTTTCACAAAATGGTAAGAAAATATTCACAATCATTCACGGTTTGTCCATAAACATGTGCTAAAGTTTACTCTATAAAAACATTCACATCTGGGGGACACTGGACATGGAAAAAAGAGGAAAAATTACAGATAAAAGACTGGTTATAAGTTCTGCAGTTCTGCTTCTGCTGTCATTTGCTTTTCAGATCCTGGCCAGATCCGTTCCAGGGACCGGTGACCGGTATTCGAAACTTGTTTATCCGGCAATTGTAGGAAGCGTCGGCAGATTTTCCGGTTTATTTCCCTTTGCAGTGGTTGAACTGCTTTCTTATGCGCTGGTCCTGTATTGTGTGGTATATGGAATCAGGCATATTAGAGAAGGGAAGCACCTCCTTGTCAGGGTACTGTTTGTGATTGCATGTCTGTTTTTCCTCTTCACCTTTAACTGCGGAATTAATTATTACAGGACGCCATTTTCAAAGACATCGGGATTGGAAGTGAGAAAATCTACAGAAGAAGAACTAAGGAATCTCTGTCTTCAGCTTACTGAGATTGTTAATGGACTGTGTGAAGAAGGAGTGACCGAACATGTGGATTTTGAGGTTGTGAAAAAAGAGAGTGTGAAAGCTATGGGAAAGCTGGGAGAGACCTATCCGGACTTATCCGGATATTATCCGCAGCCCAAGCCGCTTCTCTTATCCCAGTTTTTTTCTGTTCAGCAGCTTTGCGGACAGTACTCTCCTTTTACCGTGGAAGCAACCTATAACCGTTCCATGCCTGATTATAATATTCCCCATACAGTCTGCCATGAGCTGTCCCATTTAAGAGGGTTTATGAGAGAAGATGAGGCGAATTTCATTGGTTATTTAGCCTGCATTGGTTCGGATAATGAAGCATTCCGCTACAGCGGGTATTTGACCGGCTGGGTCTATGCGACCAATGCGCTGTCTAAGACAGATGCTGTCTCTTACAGGGAGATCTGCCATCTTCTCGACCAGAGAGCATGGGAGGATCTAAGAGATAATAATGAATTCTGGAGGCGGTATGAGGGTAAAACGGCAGAGGTTGCTAACCAGATGAACAATACCTATTTAAAAATGAACAGCCAGTCTGACGGAGTAAAAAGCTACGGCAGAATGGTGGATTTAATGCTTGCTTATGCCAGAACAAAGTAAATGAAAACCATTGGAACTATTGAAAAATACTTTCTGCTTTGATAAAATTACGGTACAGAATCAAAGAAGCGGGAGGAGCCAGATATGGATAAAACTTTATATGAGTTAATGGATTGGGCAGGTATCGAGGAAATCGTATATTCGGAAGCAGCAGATCCCCACCGGTTATTGGGACCTCATGTGACAGAGGCAGGACTTTTGATTCAGACATTTATTCCTACAGCCTCAGATATCGTGGTGAAAGGAATGAAAAACGGCAGGCTTTATCCGATGGAACGGGTTGACGATACCGGATTTTTTTGCGGTGCTTTTACCGGAGAAAACGAGAATCTCCTATATTTATCAGGTTACCTATGATAATGGCACCACAGAGGAACTTGTTGATCCTTACTGCTTTGAACCCTGCTATACGGAAACAGACATTAAAAAGTTCAGTTCCGGAATTCACTACAGCATTTTCGAGAAAATGGGAGCGCACCCTATGACCATAAAGGACACGAATGGCGTTTGTTTTTCTGTCTGGGCACCCTGTGCCATGAGAGTCAGCGTCGTGGGTGATTTTAACCTGTGGGACGGCAGGCGGCACCCGATGCGAAGGCTGGGGGATTCCGGAATTTTTGAATTATTTATTCCCGGCTTACACACTGGATTGATATATAAATTTGAGATAAAGGCGAAGGATGGAGCTGTTCAGCTGAAAAGTGATCCCTATGCCGGCTTTTGTGAACTGCGCCCGGGCAATGCTTCTGTTATCTGGGATATGGAAAGCTATTCCTGGAACGATGATGCGTGGCTGAAAAAAAGAGCCTCAGTAAATCTTGCCAGGGAACCATTTTCCATCTATGAAGTCCATCTGGGATCATGGCTTCGCAAAGAGGCAGAATACGATGAGGAAGGTTCTCCTGTGAATGGCTCAGAATTCCTCAATTACCGGGAGATTGGTAAAAAGCTTGTTCCATATGTGAAAGAAATGGGATACACCCATGTGGAGCTGCTTCCTGTTATGGAACACCCCCTTGATGCTTCCTGGGGATATCAGGTAACCGGTTATTATGCGCCTACCAGCCGTTTTGGAACGCCCGATGATTTTAAATATTTGGTGGAACTTCTGCACCAGGAAGAAATTGGTGTTATTTTGGACTGGGTTCCGGCACATTTTCCAAGGGACAGTTTTGGTCTGGCCTGTTTTGACGGCACCTGTGTCTATGAGCATAAGGATCCGAGGCAGGGAGCACATCCCCACTGGGGAACTCTGATTTATAATTCTGGACGCCCCCAGGTGACTAACTTTTTAATTGCCAATGCCCTGTACTGGGTGGAAAAATACCATGCAGACGGAATTCGTATGGATGCGGTAGCCTCTATGCTTTATCTGGATTACGGGAAAAATCCTGGAGAGTGGATCCCTAATATATATGGGGGGAATGAGAATCTGGAAGCAGTAGAATTTTTAAAGCACTTAAATTCCATTTTTAAAAGCAGGAAAGACGGTGCGGTTCTCATTGCAGAGGAATCCACAGCCTGGCCCAGAGTTACAGGTGATGTGAAGGAAGACGGACTGGGATTTGATTTCAAATGGAATATGGGCTGGATGAATGATTTTACGGGTTATATGCAGTGCGATCCTTATTTCAGGAAAAACAATTACGGAGAACTGATCTTTAGTCTGCTGTATGCTTACAGTGAAGATTTTATTCTGGTATTTTCCCATGATGAGGTAGTTCATTTAAAGGGATCTATGATTGGTAAGATGCCGGGAGATACTATGGAGAAGAAAGCGGCCAATTTAAGAGCTGCTTATGGATTTATGACAGGGCATCCGGGTAAGAAGCTTTTATTTATGGGTCAGGAATTTGGTCAGGTCCGGGAATGGGATGAAAACAGAAGTTTAGACTGGGGACTTTTAGACGAAACTCTCCACAGTCAGATGAAGGATTATGTAAAAGCCCTGAATCATCTCTATATAAGCCAGCCGGCCCTGTATGCGCTTGATTATGATCCGGATGGCTTTGAATGGGTGGAATGCACAAATTCCGGGGACAGCATTATCGTTTTCTTAAGAAAGACAAAAAAGAAGGTAGAAACGCTCCTCTTTGTCTGCAATTTTGATACCATGCTGCATGAAAAATATCCGGTGGGCGTCCCGTTTGAGGGGAAATATAAGGAACTGATCAATAGCAGCGATATTGCGTTTGGGGGAGAAGGATACCAGAATAAGAGAATAAAGATTTCTAAAAAGAAAGAAGCCAATGAACGGGAGAATTCCATAGAGATTACCGTGGCTCCTCTTAGTGTGACTGTTTTTTCCTGTATGCCCGTAAAAGTAAAAACAACAAAAAAAGTTACAATAAAAAAGGATAAGAAAGTGAAACAGGAGAATCTGATATGATAGTTCATTTGATTGCCGCTACAGCGTCTCAGGAGTCTCTTGCAGCGTTGCAGCAGGAAGTTCAGGAAAATTTAGAACAATTAAAACCCAATGTTTTGATGGATACGATAAAAGGCTGGCTGCCGGCAATCATTGCATTTGGCATTAAACTCTTACTGGCACTTTTGATTTTTTTTATCGGATCCAGAGTGATTAAGGTTTTGCATGGTATGTTGTACCGCTCTTTTAAAAAAGTGGATATGGAGGTAAGTGTAAGAAAATTCCTTCTTTCTGTCTTAAATGCGGTCATGTATTGTCTTCTGGCATTTATCGTTGCAGGACAGATTGGAGTGAACTCCGCTTCCATTGTGGCGCTTCTGGGTTCTGCCAGTATTGCCATTGGCCTGGCTGTTCAGGGAAGTCTGGCAAATTTTGCGGGAGGGGTATTGATCCTGCTTATGAAGCCGTTCCGGGTGGGTGATTACATTGTATCACAATCAGGAGAAGGAACTGTCCGTACCATCGGTCTGGTCTACACTGTTCTCAACACGGCAGATAATAAACAGGTGGTAATACCAAACGGAACTCTTTCCAATTCCCCCCTTACCAATGTGACAGCCATGGATAAGCGCAGACTGGATATCCTTGTAGAAATCGGTTATGGGGCGGATTTAAAGAAAGCGAAAGAGCTGCTGGAATCCATCTTTAACAGTCAGCCTGAGGTGAAAAAGGAAGAACCGGTTGATATCTTCGTCAATGATTTATCCTCCAATTCTGTAACCATCGGGGGAAGAGGCTGGACTTCCGTGGAAGACTACTGGACTGCAAGGTGGAAGATTTTAGAGCGGATTAAACTGGAGTTTGATGAAGCGGGGATTGAGATTCCTTACAGCCAGCTGGATGTTCATATTAAAGACGGGGGAAGATAAAAAGAAAGCTGCTGCAGCATGTTCCGTGAGATATCTCCGGGCATGCTGCAGCAGCTTTCTTTTATTTATTTAATACTATAGGTTACGGTAACCTGTGCTGTTATGCTGATCTGACCAGGTTCAATTGCTATTTGTTTGGCGCCTGTCTCCAGGGAACCGGTGGCGGAGTCTGCAGTATATGTCGTATATCGGTTCTCATTGTAGGAACTGATTTCCTGAACATTTGTAACTTCGCCAAGAGTTTTCCCGCTAGCGGCTGCCATAGCCTCAGCTTTAACTTTTGAGGACTCAACTGCCTTTTTTAAGGCTTCCTGATAGGATTCATCATATTTGCTGGACAGGTAAGATATACGGTCAATATTGTTGATACCTGCATCGATGGAAGAGGTGAGGAGCGTACCTACCTGATCCATAGGGATATCTGAAACAACAATACCTGTTCGCATCTCGTATCCAGTTATCTTCTGTCCATCGTTCCAGTCATAAATAGGCTGAAGACCGAAATTGGAGGTCTGAATGGATTTTTCATCAATACCGGTGCTTTTTAAAAAGCTGATTACTTTATTCACGTCAGTGCTGTTCAAATCCTGAACGGATTTTGGATCTGCAGCCTGGGAGGAAACAGCAAAGCTGACTTCTGCTTTGTCGGGGACAACCTTTACTTCCTCTTCACTTTGTACCTGTATATTGTTCTGGTTCTGTGCATTAACAACCGCCTGCGGAGCAGGGGCAGAAGTGCCGGTTGTCTGAGCACAGGCAGTTAAGCCGAGAACTGCGGCTGCTGCGGCTGCAGCTGCCAGTGTTTTATTCATTCTTCTCATAATTAAATCCTCCTGATTTTATAGTAGTAGCTGCGCTGTTGTAACATCTTTATTCTACATGAAAACAGAGAAATTAGTATTTCTTTTCTCTTAACATTCCGGGTCGAAATTCCTATGATTTTTTTACAGAAAAATCCTGGTGAGGCAATAGTTGCCATTCCTGTGGCTTTATGCTATTGTTAACCTATAGAATTTGGAAAAATGTGTGAATAAAGGAGACTGGTTTATGCGGAAATGCGGTATGTTGCTTCCGGTTTCAAGCCTTCCGTCCAAGTACGGAATCGGAGCTTTTTCTAAAGAAGCATATGATTGGATTGATCTGTTAAAAAAGGCAGGACAGCATTGCTGGCAGATTCTGCCCCTGGGGCCTACGGGTTATGGGGATTCTCCTTACCAGTCCTTTTCTTCCTTTGCAGGGAATCCATATTTTATTGACTTGGAAGAACTGGTCAGGGAGGAATTGATTTCAGAGGAGCAGTGTGATTTACAGGACTTTGGAGATGATGCATCATCTGTAGATTATGAAAAGATATATGTAAGCCGTTATCCTTTATTGAGGCAGGCATATGAGGCGTGGAAAGAGAAGGGTAATTCTGCCCGAAAATTTCAGGAAACTCTGGGTGAGGAAACGGTATGGTATTGTTTCTATATGGCATTAAAGGATTATTTTCAGGGAAAAAGCTGGATAGAATGGGATGAGGATATCCGCTTAAAAGAAGACGCGGCTGTGGAATATTATAAGAAGGTTCTTGCGGATGAAACAGGCTTTTATATATTTCTTCAGGTCAAGTTTTGGGAACAATGGAAGAAATTAAAGACATATGCCAGTGAACAGGGAATCAGGATCATCGGAGACCTGCCTATTTACGTGGCGTTTGACAGCGCAGATGCCTGGGGGCACCCGGAGCTTTTTCAATTTGATGAAAGCGGATATCCTGAGGCAGTTGCCGGCTGTCCGCCAGATGCGTTCGCTGCTGCAGGCCAGCTGTGGGGCAATCCCCTTTACCGTTGGGACTATCATAAGGAGACGGGATATGAGTGGTGGCTGAAACGTCTGGAATACAGCTTCCGTCTTTATGATATGGTAAGGGTGGATCACTTCCGGGGATTTGATGAATATTACCGTGTTCCTGCAGGAAGAGAAGATGCCATGGTGGGGACATGGGAAAAGGGACCAGGCATCCAGCTGTTTCAGCGTTTAAAGGAGAAATTCGGGAATCTTGATATTATTGCGGAAGATCTTGGGTTTCTGACTCCGTCGGTACTGAATCTGCTTTCAGAAACAGGTCTTCCAGGCATGAAGGTTTTGGAATTTGCTTTTGATGCCAATGGCGAAAGCATTTATCTTCCTCACAATTATTCGAAAAATTGTGTTGTTTACACCGGCACCCATGATAATCAGACATTAAGAAGCTGGTATGAGGACCTTTCCGAGGCGGACCGGAATTTCAGCCGCAGATATTTAAATAACTGGAGTACTCCTGATGGTGAGGTTTACTGGGATTTTATCAGGCTTGCGCTTGCAAGTGTGGCAGACCTTGCTGTAATACCGGTTCAGGACTATTTAGGAACTGGCAGAGACGGAAGAATTAATGAACCGTCTACGCTGGGGAACAACTGGAAGTGGCGTTTGAAACAGGGGGAGATTAAGGAAGACCTTATTAATAAATGCAGAGAGCTGGTATTGCTTTATGGACGAAAATAAAAAACGGATCCGTGCCTGTAATAAGCGCGGATCTGTTTTTTGTCTTTATAAATTAATTTTTCTTTTCGATTGAATTTGATTTCGACGGAGATTTTGAGGTTTCTGAATTTTTAACAGTTTCTTTCGTAGCTTTGGCAGCAGTGGTAGCTTTGGCAGCAGTAGTAGCTTTAGCGGCAGTAGTAGCTTTAGCGGCTTTGGTATCTTTAGTTGCCTTGGTTTCTTTAGTCGCCTCTGTTTCTTCGGTGGCTTCAGTTTCCACAGTGTCCCCGTTTTCTTCAGCCTCCTCGTTTTCCATCTCAGCATCCTCAAAGCTTTCTCCCTGAGGTGTGAAAGTGACGTGAAGTTCATTACCGATCTTATCCTTTGCAGTAATGGTGATGTTCTCTTTCTTAATTTCAAATGTAACAAGTCCGGTACTGCGGTCAATAGAAAGAGGAAGAATATCGTTATTCTCCTCATCAGAGGCTGAAATAGAGGAATAATCCACGCCGGACTGGGTATCTTCCAGACGAAATGAAAGAATTCCATTCTCTACAACATCATCTTTTACTGCAGGAGGGGTATCATCCAGTACACTGACCTGTTCATACATAGCTGTTTTCATTTTGTTAAATCCAGTTAATTTTACTTCCAGCATGCCATTATTGGTTAACGTGGCTTTGTAGGTTTTTCCACCTGTTTTAGTTAACTCAATAGGAGTGCTGTCAAGGGCGACTTCCATGGTCTTTATGGGAAGAAGGGATTTGACCTTTAGTTCCATAGTTGTAGTAATATAATCGCTGCTTTCACCAATGGTAATTTCTGCTTTCGGGCTGGAGGTTACCAGTAAAAAAATGAGTCCGTTAATTACGATGAAAGGAAGCACATAAAACAGAAGGACCGAAATAAAACCGCTTTTTCCGCTGTCACGCCGGTATCCGGAGTTTGTCCTGCGGCGGTCCGGTCTGGGTTGACTGTTATACTGATTCATATGAATTCAAATTCCTCCTGATAATTATTCCGTTACCTAGCATAGCAGAAATTGGGTGATCTTACAAGTTTATACGGGAAATTGTAATAATTTAATTTATTCTTACGAAACGCCGTTTTTATGCGTGTTTAAAAACTTATGCCTGATAAAAAAACACGCCCATCGCTGGGCGGTTTCTAAAGTTATCTTATAGTCAGAACATAGCTGTCTTTGGTGTCAGACGGCTCCAGCATAATAGAGAGCGGATTTTGGGATTCTGCCACCTCTTGCGGACATTGAAACAGGAAATGTACTCCTAATGTCTGCAGGGGGTTTATAGATGTAATGTTGGCATAGGTAAATCCTGTATTTGCGTCTTCTGGAACGGCCTGTCCGCCATAGGTATATCCTCCGTTATAATCTGCTGTTGTTTTCATGATCTCATCACACGGTAAATTTTGCTTGCCAAGATTCTTAACATCAACATCCAAATGAATATAAACATTGCCTGGATCAGCTGCATAATGGGTGTAGAATCCGGAAGTATCATCTGGAAGAACATCGTATGATAATTCTGCTTTATTAATTGTGATCTCCATGGCATCGGTCGTAATTACACCGCCAACTGCTATCGGTGTTCCGTTTTGAGCAGTCTGTGTTTCTTCCACTGTGGTTTCGGGAACAGTCTCGAGCTGAGCCTTCAAATCAGCATTTTCCTGTTTTAATTCTTCTACCTGAGCCTTTAAACTTTCTACCTGGGAATTATCGGCTGCAGCAGTGGAAGCCTTACTGCCGCAGGCAGACAGGCTGATAGCTGCCATACATAATGCAGGAATTAACCATTTCTTTTTCATACTTTTTCCCTCTTTTTCTTTTGTATTATTAAAAAGCCTAAGGCTGTTTTAATCGTCCTTAAATCATAAGATTATTCAATACTTTCTTCTGTCTCCCAATTCTCAGGAATTTCGTTGATACTATTAAGATAATCTCTTAGAGCAAGTTCTGCGCCTACGTTTTTAATAGTTCCGCTGTTAGGATCGTAATAAGACTGATTTGCAGCTCCGGACCAGCGGTTGGGGCAACTGCCGTCAGTGTCAAATGTGTAAGTCACACCATCCGCAAGCGTAATAGGAGAAGTCTGCATATAACCGGAATTATTGAAATAATACCATTTATAATCTGTATCCTGAAACCAGGCATTAACGGTATAACTGCCGTCATCATTCTGATACCACCAGCCTGTATTATCCTGTTTCCACTGACCTGCGAAAACCGTAATGTTCATTGCTGTCATGATTACTATAGTTAATATCAGTAATTTTAGCTTTTTCATTACTTTTCTCCTTTGCACCAATATGTAATATAATGTATAGTTTTATTATACACTACTTTCTACATGGTTACTAATCCTTTTTTCATTAATAGTATAAATAATTAAGTTATTTTACAATACGGTATGTTAAACTGTCACTATTTGTGTTAATATATAAAAAAAGATAAGGAGATCAGGTATGGTGGAGAAAGCTGTTGCATTTGCGAGCAAATGCCATGAGGGGACCTGTCGGAAGGGAACTCAAATCCCTTATATTGTCCATCCTTTGGAGACCGCAGTGATTGCATCATTAATGACTTCAGACCAGGAAATAATCTGCGCTGCGCTGCTGCATGATGTGATTGAGGATGCAGGCGTTACGACATCACAGCTGGAGAAGGAATTCGGGTGCCGGGTTGCACAGCTTGTCATGGAAGAGACAGAAGATAAAACCAAAAGCTGGAAAGAACGCAAAAGTGCGACATTAAAGCACCTGGAACAAGCCTCGGAGGAGATTAAGATTATTGTATTGGCGGACAAGCTCAGTAATTTAAGAACAACTGCAAGAGATTACCTTCTTATGGGTGATGAGATCTGGCAGCGATTTAATGAAAAAGATAAATCCCAGCATGCCTGGTATTATTTAAATATAGCCAGACTCTTATGCGAATTAGAAAAGTTTGGTGCTTATCAGGAATACAAGGCATTGTGTGAACATGTATTTGGTAAGAACTGTGAGTGAAGTTATTTACTGTTCTATTAACTGATTATACAGCGAAAGAAAAAACTGCCGATGATCTTTCGGTAGTCTTAAAGTTATTTCTTATACTAATATTTTCCCTAACCTTAACTAACCTGCTGACAGACATATTTGTATTCTTATGTTGCTGTTTTTGTGAACACTTTAAAGTGAAATTATAAATGAATTGGTTAGAAAACCTCACTTTCAGGTAAACTACCAGATAAAAGCTTTATTGTATGAAGTGTGACCGAAAGGAACAGGCCGTATGAACAAACTTTGTATTGTCGTGCCTTGTTATAACGAGGAACAGGCACTTTTGTACACCAATGCGGAATTGACCGGGGTTGTGACCCGGCTTATGAAGTCAGAAAAAATTGATAAATCCAGTTTTATTCTTTATGTGGATGACGGCAGCGAAGACAGAACCTGGAATATCATTGAGAATTTCCGAAAGCAGTTTCCGTGTGTCTTTGGTTTAAAACTTGCCAGAAATACAGGACATCAGAATGCTTTGACAGCTGGTCTGTTAACAGCCATGAACTATGCGGATATGGTTATCTCAATTGATGCAGACTTACAGGATGATGTCTCTGTCATGGAAGATATGGTTGATTTATATCTTCAGGGAAATGATATCGTATATGGTGTACGTAAAAGGCGTGATACAGATACCTTATTTAAAAAGTTTACTGCCCTTGGTTTTTACAGACTGATGCAGCTGATGAAGATTCATATTGTTTATAATCATGCGGACTACCGTCTTATGTCCAAAAGAGCGTTGAAGCAGTTTTCTCTGTATAAGGAACGAAACCTGTTTTTAAGAGGAATTGTTCCTCTGATTGGATATCCGTCTGCCACAGTAACGTATGATCGAAAATCCCGTGTTGCAGGTGAGTCCAAATATTCACTGGGCAAGATGCTTTCCATGGCTTTTGAAGGAATTACTTCGTTTAGTATCCAGCCTATCCGTATGATAACGGATTTAGGTCTGATCATTGTACTGTGCAGTATCTGCGCAGCTATTTATGCATTTTATTCCTTTATTACAGGGAGAGTGGTAGCCGGATGGACTTCTACTATCTTATCCATCTGGTTTATCGGTGGAGTGCAGCTTTTATCGGTGGGACTTATTGGCACGTATGTGGGAAAGATTTATGTTGAGGTAAAGGAAAGACCCAGATATTCGATTGAAGTAAATGATTTGGCGGAGATAAAGCATGAAGAATCATGAGGATAAAGGAGCTGCTGCCTATATTGCATTATTAATAAAGTTTCTGCAGAGAGTAAGAAGCAGGATAGAGAAGATTAATGCCATTATGGAAGGAAAATATTCTCCTGCGCTTCTGGCATTAGCTGTTACAGTCATTGCAGCGCTGGCAGCAATTTTAATTCTTTTTCTGCCTAATTACCTTGGTGTGGCAAATGACGGATCTACAGATGAAGTCATGAGATCTGCCGGAATTTATTA
This sequence comes from Bacillota bacterium, assembly GCA_023460575.1. GTDB lineage: Bacteria > Bacillota > Clostridia > Lachnospirales > Lachnospiraceae > Lacrimispora. The sequence continues at coordinate 13,779 of JAEWPQ010000051.1, read as the reverse complement.
TATAGAAAAAAATCCGGAACAAAATTACGGGAATTATTTTAATAAAACTTATACAGAAGTTGCATCTGGAGCGGAGATTCAGGGGAAGGTATGGAATAGCCAGTTAATCTTTTTAACGGCAGCTAAGGCACTTGACCACCTGTTTACGAGAGACCGTATTTTTGATGTCCGTTTTTTGGGTTTGATCTATTTCCTGCTGTATCTTCCTGCGTTGTATCTCATAGTCCGGCAGACCTGTGAACGGGTGAAGAGCTTCTCGGAAGGAACCCTGATCGCAGGAGCAGGGCTGATCATTTTTTCAGATGTAGGGTATGTGACTTATTTTAACTCTTTATATCCGGAGGCGTTATGGTTTGTTGCCATGCTTTATTGTGTGGGTGCCTTTATGTCTTTTCAAAATAAGCGTTCTGTGTATAAAGATATATTTGCCCTGATTCTGATTCTGGTATCAGGAAGCTTACTAATCAGTTCCAGACGGCAATGTGCTGTCATGGGTTTTATCCTTGCGGTCCCGGTTATTCGTCTGATCTTTGTCCGCAGAAGCTTTGTCTGGGGGGCAGGATGCGCTGCAGGGGCTTTTATCCTCAGCCTGGTTTCGTTTATTTGTATTTTGGGCTATCCGTCTGATTTCAATGAGACCAGTAAATTACATGCCATGACAAGGGGCGTTTTGTTTAGTTCAGCTGATCCTGCCCAGGCTCTTACGGAGTTTGGTATTGATCCTTCTTATGAATTGCTGGCTGATGCTTCTGCCTATGATTATCTCCCTTTTGTAAAATCAGGTGACAGTTCCTTATACCATGGCTTCATGGATCAGTATACGATTTCTGATATTGGTGTTTATTATTTAAGACACCCCGGCAGTCTGATTAGTATGATTGATGTTTCCATCAAACAGGGGATGGATATGAGACGAAGTAATTGCGGAAACTATGAGAAAGAGGCAGGCTTTCCGGAGAAAGCAAAGAGTCTGTTCTGGTCAGGCTGGAGCAGTTTTAAGGAATTGTCTGCACCCAAAACTGTGGGGTATTTAATTTTGCTCACAGGTTCCATTATATTTTTGTTTTACAGGGGATATTCCATACGTTCGGTGGAAGATAGAAGAGATACGGTTTTTTTAGATATGCTTTTCATGGTTCTGGCTTTTTTGCTTTCCCAGTCCATTGTGGTAATTGTTAACAGCGGTGATGCACAGATGGTGCAGAGGCTGTTTCTTGTGGGACTGTCAATGGATATTATGACCTACTGTGTTTTTGCGGAATTACTTCATAAACTGAGAATCGTTTAGAATCCGCGTTATGTGTTGGAATGTGAGGAAATTAATGACAAGTAAAAATTCGTTTGGTTATCTGCTGCAGGATTTTGGACTGGTGATTTTGCTGTTTTGCCTGTTTGCCGGGGCAATGATAGTCAGCTATTCGGATAAAAGCATGATGTTTGAAGCAGTTATTATGCTGCTTGGAACCTTTTTTGTTATTCTGTTTTCCGGATTTAAGCTGTTTTCTCTGTCACTGGTTCTGGCAGGAATAGAAGTTACTTTTTATACAGCTTACCGGTTATATCTATTCCTTTCCTATGATGTTGAAATTCCGCCTTATAGCTATTTCTGGATTATCATACCGCTTATTTCCGCTGCTGCCATGTATCTGTTTGTATCCCAAACTCACAGACTGGAAATTGAAAATGATATTTTAAGAAGCCAGGTGGAAGAACTGGTCGTGCTTAATCCGCTCACTAAGCTGTATAATTTAAGTAGCCTGTACAATGATTTAAATGTTCAGGCAGCTTATGCGGAAAGAAACCAGATGTCACTTTCCTTAATGATCATAGTTTTGAAATATGAGGCGGAGTTAAAAAGCATTTTATCAAGACAAAATTATGAGCTTGTTATACAGAGACTGGCTGAACTTGTGGTAGATACGGTGCGGGTGGAAGACAAAACGTATTCCATTGATAATAAAGGATCTCTGGCAGTTATACTGACCTGTGGCAAAGAGGGAAGCGAAATTGCAATGAGAAGGATCAGAAGCCGGATTTCCAGTCGGGAAGCCTTTCATGGTATTACTGACGCTGCCATTAAGATCGAAGTGAAGATATCCAGCCTGGAATATAACAAAGAGATATATGAGAATAATATGATTCTGTTCAAGCAGAGGGTAGAGAATGAGCTGCAATATGATGTATAGAAAGTTTTTGGCCTGTTTAGGCGGATTCCTGTTTTTTTCTTTCGTCAGCATGGGTTGTGTTTTTACTTCTTGTGCAGAGGAAATACCCCAGGGTGATATCCTGATTATCTATAGTGACAACGCTGGTGAAGATACAGTGGCCGCAGTAAATGACCTTGTGGAGCTTCTCACCTATCAGAGCTTTAAAATCAGCTATGGTCCCGCTTCCTTTGGCATGCAGTATATGGACCGGTTTTCCTATGTTATCTGTTTTGATTTAGATCAGAGTCCGCCTGATTTTACTGAAAGGCTTAAGCAGTATGAAGACAGCGGAATAATAGCGGGAAAAACGGAATCACCCCATATTTTATTTACAGGCAATCAGTATTTTAAATATTATCTTGATCATACAGAGAGATCCGATCAGTATGAACTGTTAAACAGCACTGTGGGACAGGTGGAATATTCCTTTCATGGTTTGGACAGCATGACCGGCCTGGTCCGTGAGAGCAGTTTTATATTTTTAAAAAAGTTTTCTTATCATAGCGGAACGTTAACTGTTAATGACAAAAGCGGATATTTTTGTGCTGAAAACGGCAGATTAACCCATATCCCTGCAGCTGATATAAGTAATCATTTAATACGGGCTGCCATGATTAAAGAAGTGTCCCAGTGGAAGTGGCCGTATAACGGAAGCCCTCACGTATTTGCGCAGTACATTTTATTAGACAAGGTTTACCCCTATGAAGATCCGGGGAAGCTGCTTAAAACAGTAAACCTGCTGATTGAAAAAAAAACTCCGTTTGTAATCGCTGTGATGCCAATGTATGTAAATGGAGACTATCCTTCCATGACACATTTTTGTGAAATTTTACGCTATGCACAGGCAGGCGGAGGTGCTGTGATCATCAATGCTCCCATCAATCAGATGAACCGGCTGGATAAAGACGTAATGCTTGACTATCTCGCCCGGGCGATGACCATTTACAATAAGCAGGGCGTGTATCCTCTGGCATTAGAAGTGCCCCGCAACTGGATGTTTCAAAAAGATACCATAAAGATTATGAGTCATTTTAAAACAATTTTTACTTCCAGTGAGACAGATTCGTATATAAAGCCTGAAGATATGAGAAGTAATGAGGTTTACAAAGACGGTCATCAATGGGTGGGAACATCAATTCCCTTAGATGATACAAAAGTCAGTTATATATCAGTTTATTCTACTTCAGTACCCATCAGTCTGCAGGAGGATTATGAGAAAATTGAAAGAAAAATAAAAGCATGCAGAGATTCGTTCGTACCGTTAAAAAGCCTTTGGGATATGGAACATGGTTATTGGCTGGATAAGCAGCTGATGACTTATAAAAACGGGGATTTGATTCTGAATGATAAGAAAATGGATTTAAAATTTACTCCTGCTGTTTATCCGGACCATTATAATTACCGCCGCAATATGCTTCAGCGGTTTTCCAGGGATTTAACTTCCCAGAGCAGAAGACTGGTCATTGCAGTGGGACTTACTTCCGTACTTTTTTTGTTCCTGATTCTTTGGGCCAGGTATAGAAACAGGAAAAACTACTTCTTTCATGATTAGGAGGGGCCATGTCATTTATTGATGTTCTTGCAATTTATTCAATCTTTGCCATCTGGGGTCTGCTGTTTTTAAATATTGTACTTTCCATAGGGGGTTATATCTATATTATGGAAATGTACCGTACGGACGGACATCAGCCGGTTTTAGAGTATCCCATGGTAACGGTCATGGTTCCTGCCCACAATGAGAGCATTGTGCTGAGAAAAACAATGGAAGCTTTATTAAAATTTGATTATCCAAAGGACCGGTATGAGATCATAGTAGTGAATGACAATTCTTCCGATGATTCAGCCCAGGTTTTAAAAGTCATTCAGCAAAAGAATCCGTCTGCCAGAATTATTATTATCAATACAGATCATGTAGTGGGAGGAAAAGGGAAATCCAATGCGTTAAATATCGCACTCTCAATGGCCTCTGGTTCCGTAATAGCAATTTATGATGGGGATAACACTCCAGAAAAACAGGCTCTTAAGATTCTTGTGGAAAATCTTATGTCAGACGACAGACTGGGAGCCGTAATAGGAAAATTCCGTACCAGAAATAAATATGCCTCTCTCCTTACAAGGTTTGTAAACATAGAAACTCTGGCTTATCAGTGCATGAACCAGGCAGGGCGGTATTTCTTCTTTAAATTGTGTACAATACCTGGAACGAATTACGTAATACGCCGTGAATTGATTGACCGGATGGGGGGCTGGGATGTAAATGCACTTGCAGAGGATACAGAGATCAGCTTTCGTTTATACAGAATGGGTTATTATATCAAATTTATACCTCAGGCAGTGACCTGGGAGCAGGAACCACAGAAACTGAAACAATGGTTTAAGCAGAGAACACGGTGGGTAAAAGGCAATCTATATGTGTTAAAAAGTAATTTTAAATATGCCTTTGATCCTGAGGCAGGAATCATGAGACTGGATGTGATCTATTACGCCCTGGTTTATCTGATGATGTTCAGCTCTCTTATTTTCTCGGATATGATATTTGTCCTTGGAATTCTTGGACTTGGTCATGTTACCTTAGGCGGATTTTCTTCTCTGCTGTGGGAGATGGCAATTTTACTTTTTGTATTAAATGTATCTATTACATTATCTGTAGAAAGAAATGAGTTCAATTTAAATAATATACTGCTTACGTTTGTCATGCTGTTTACTTATTCAAAAATGTGGGTTCTGGTTGTAGCAAATGGTATTATTCAGGGAATCCGGGATGCATTCTTTCAAAGGGAGACAGTCTGGGACAAGACGGAGCGTTTTGAGGAATTGGCAGAGACAGTCACAAAAAATACGAAGCAGGTGTGGAAGTAAGGAGACGAATATGACAACATTGACGGATAAACATAAGAAAAAAACAGCAGGGCAGCGGAAAATATCCACCGCCTTTCTGCTGCTGTTTATCGTGATAGCAAATCCTCTGGCTTCATACGGCTCCAATGCCAATGTTCCTGAACCTTTAAAAACTCAGGAAACTCCACAGGAGGGCGTACAGCAGGAAAGCCAGCTTAACACGCCTGCCTCTCAAAAAGAGGACCAGTTACAAATTCTGCCAGCAGCAGATCCTGACTTAGCTCAGATACCAGACCAGAATGAGCCTGTGTACCAGCCTGTCAGTCATACCCAGGATACCTTTTTCTACAGGAAAACGTTGAAAGGAATTTATTCTTCCGCAGATCTGTATTTTTATGTGGAGGATTACTGGGATACAAAGTATGTATATGCAAAAATACAGTATGATGTCAGTCAGCTCATTGAGAGTGCGGCATCATCAGTTACCTTTTCTGTCAATGATGTCCCTGTTCAGTCTTACAAACTGGAGTACAGAAATGGTAATTCCCAGATTCTCTATGTGAAGATTCCCATGGACCAGGTCCATACCGGTTTTAATTCGTTTTCTGTATCTGCTTATGCAAGACTTTTTAATGAACAGGGCTGTGTGGACGATTATTCAGACGCCAACTGGCTGAGCATTGCAGATACATCCTATATCCGATGCGGATATGAAAGCAGGGATCCTGAACACGGGATTTCATATTACCCCTATCCGTTCATGGCAGCTTATGAACCGGCTGGTAAAGGGCTGGTGATTGCAGTATCTGATGAAGCCGCATCAGGGGAAGTCGCTGCCGCCATGAGCCTGATGGCCGATTTGAGTAAGCATACCGGGAAAAGAAATGATATTGAACTATGCCGGATATCTGATATAAAAAATTATCAGCCATCAGAAACAATACTGATATCGGATTATAACTATCTGCCTTCCGACTATAAAGATAAGATGACAAAGGCGCCGGATTCGTCAGGAAATGCAATTGTAAATTTTATCGATGATTCCAATTCAAAACCACTGCTCATAATAACTTCAAATGATGATTCAAGCCTTATGGACGCAGCTGACATGCTCATGGATGAGAACCGCCGCAAGCAGGAGACTGGTAATCTTGCAGTCATAGAAAAGGGAAGCGGGGAGCTGGCGGTGAATGCGGCAAAACAAAGTGATATGACTGCGTCAAACTATACTCTTGAGGATATAATGGGAAGCGGACTTTCCTATGCAGGACCGTTTCATCAGGAAAAAAATATCTATCTTCCTGTTTCAAAAGATTTTGTACTGGCACAGGGGGGTAAGGCAGTTTTAAAGTTCCGCTACAGTGAAAATCTGGATTTTAAACGTTCTCTCATCACTGTATTTTGGGGTGATGTACCTTGCGCCAGCAAACGCCTCAGCCAGGAAAGGGCTTCCGGAGATGAGCTGACATTTGAGATGCCGGGGGATATAACAGGAACATCTGCATCCAGTTTAAAAATAACATTTGATTTGGAAATCCCTGATTTGATTTGCACCCCCAGACAGAGTGACATGCCATGGGCTTATGTCTCCAGAGAATCTGCCATATTTTTGCCGGCAGCTGCTGATATTACGTTGTCTTTTGATTCCAGAGTATCTCCGTTTAGCAGAAATGGAAAATTCAATGATGTGCTGCTGGTTCTCAGTGATGAACCGACTTCTGTTGAACTGAATCTGCTTGGACAGATTCTGGCAATGTATGGTGGGGAGGCAAAACCTTATGGAACCATTCTTGTGAAAAGAGCGGGCGAATTTAATGGGGAGGAGGGAGATTACAATATCATTACGGCGGGTACATGGAAAGGTAATGCTTTTATTTCCCAGATTAATAATAATCTGGCATTTAAGTTTGCACAGGACGGTACCTCCTTTGAGAGCAATGAGCAGCTGGTTTTGTCCAGGGAATATGCAGGGAAGATTGGGATTATGCAGCTGTTAAAATCTCCTTATTCCCTTAACCGGGGTCTGCTGGTTCTGACTGGAAGCAGCGATGATGCGCTTGAGAATCTTCTTGATTATCTAAGAGACAGCAGTAAGAGAGAAAAACTGAAAAAAGACTGCGTCATTATAGATGCCAGTCAGAATATTACAGCTCTTAAGTTTATAAAAGCTGAGGAAGTAAAAGAGGGGCCAACTCTTGCCGAAAAGCTGGTCAGGAATAAAAGATCCCTTGTATTTACAGCCGTTGCAACATCAGCCATGTTTTTAATGCTTCTTGCAGTAATCATAATATTGCTGCGGATGCGGGCATACAGAAAAAAGAATGAAGAATAAACGGTTATTTTGGGAAAGGGATGAAGAAAAGAGTGAGATTAGAGAAAAACTGGTTTTATAGTTTTTGTATTGCATTATCAATTGCAGGCATGGCATATATCCTGATTACCGGCGTATCTGATGTACAGGGCAATCAGGAATATCCTTATGCAATGAAAGGAATGCTCATTCTTATCTTTTTCCTGACCTGGGCGGGAGTAAATTTCTTTGCACTGCTGTCTGCAAGGATAGGAATTACCGCTAAGCTTTGGAAGTACCATAAATACTTATCTGGTATGGAGATGATCTATGTTTTCCTGATTCTGGTACTTGCTTTTGCGGCAAGAGTTTACGTGATACGGGAATTGCCCATGGATTTGGAATCTGATTATAAGACTTACTATGAGATTGCTAAAATGTTAAAGGATGGAGTTCTTCAGGAAAAGGGAGAGGGTTATTGCAACTATATCGGGATGTTTCCCCATATATTAGGGTATTGTTATATTTTAAAAAATATTTTTGTAGTATTTGGGGCAAGTGTATGGCACGGACAGGCTGCAAATGTCCTGTTTTCCGTAGGAACTGTCTTTTTGATTTATCGGATTGCCAGACGGCTGGGAGGCAGAATGGCAGGATTGACAGCGCTTACAGCTGCTGCGCTCTGGCCCTCTCAAATCCTCTATATCAATATGCTGGCTGCCGAATACTCGTTTACTTTTTTCTTTTATTTATGTGTTCTGCTTTTTCTTCATCTGGCCATGGATTATGATAGTGCCACAAAGCATGGGATCAGAGGGGTCCTCCTTCATATTCTGCTTGGCTGTATGATTGCAGTGACTGCCGCAATCCGCCCTATGGCTCTGATTCTTTTGATAGCAGTAATATTATTATTGATTCCCATTAAGACCAGGCTGCCTGGAATACCCATCAACAGCATTTCCATCTGGGTGAGATTTCTGGCTAAGGGCTGGCTGCGTGCAGCTCTGATTCTGGCGGCTTATATGACTGTATCAAGTATCATTAATACAGATATAGAACTTACCATCAATCAATCAATACCTTCCTTCAGCCAGTCCATTGGCTACAATTTGCTGGTGGGACTTAATGTAGATTCCAATGGCGGGTGGAATGAAGAGGATTCAAAATTCTTATATGAAAATCTGGAACGGACCGGTTCTCCAATTGAGGCACAGCTTGCGTGCCGGAATAAAGCGTACCAACGGCTTACTGCCGATCCGGGCGGGGTATTCAACCTTCTAATAAAAAAATACGAATTACTTTGGGGAAACGATAATTATGGTGCTGACTGGAATCTTGCCTTTTTAAAAGAGCAAAATGAACTGACCCCGGGCCGGACAATATTTCTTAATCATATGAAAAGTGCCAATCAGATTGCTTATCTGGTGGCTGCGCTCTTTTCCTTTCTGACTTTGATTTATCTGCTGCAAAGAAGTGCTTCCTATCTCTATATTCTGGTCCTGGTTTATCTTGGAACGGCAGCCATGCATCTTATGTTTGAAAGCCAGAACAGGTATCATTTTCATGTTCTGCCGGTTTTTATAATTATTGCATCTGTTGGAATAAAATATATTTTTGAGAATGCTGTGACATTTGTAAAAGCATCTGATATCGAACGGCAGCAGAAGGAAAATCAGCAGACAAGAGAAGAAGCCGTATTAAAACAATTTGAAATCGAAGAACATAAAGCCATTGAGCAGCGTTATAAAAGTATGACCAATTCATTTGATATGCAGGCTGCCATACTGAATGGCAATGTAACTGTCACTGTTTCGGAAGGCTATATGGGACCGGATATGTTAAAAAAAGATAAAAGCGTGGTTACTGCTGCTGAAACTCTCCCTGAAAGGGATACAGCCTTTGCAGCTGACGAAATTCCTATTAGAGAGAGTGCAGAGCATAAACATGCACCGAAGATATTGCAGGAAAAAATAACGAAATTTGATAACACAGATCTTGAGGAATTAATCCTGGAGCTGGAAGAAATCGCTGAAACTGGCAGGGTACCGCATAAAAATGTTGAGATACAACCCGCTCCCGACAGTCTGCAGGAGACCCCTTTGCAGGAGGAAGAAAAGGTGTCTGAACTGGAAGAAATACTGGATAAAATCAAAAAACTTGAGAAAAACCAGAATGATCTTCTGGAAGAATATACAAAACTGAAGGAAGAATTGGAACAGGTTAAACTGGTCCATGCAGAAGCGGCACATAACGAAAGGGGACATACCATATGAAAAAGGCTCTGTCGGGGAGCGGGACGGAAAAAGCATTAATCATTATTCTTTGTATACTTGCGGTATTCACTGCAGGCGGTCTGCTTTTATTGTCTCATTATTTCAATAAGGAAGAAGAGCTGCAAAGGAGTCAGAAGGAAAGCGCAGAAGAAACCTCTCTTGATGATATTACGGCGATTTTTCCGGAATACTGTAATTTAAATGAGAAAATTCCTGATATCAGTTTTACCAGTGAGTCGGGAAAAAAAATATCCGTGAAAGAAATTAAGGGAAAGCCGGCTATATTAACTTTTTGGGCCAGCTGGTGTCCGGATTGCCGGAACGAGCTTTCACATATGAATGAATTTTTAAACACGGCAAAAAAATATGGAGACATCAATTATATTCTGGTGAATAAAGCAGATAACAAAAAGGAGACAAAAGAAACGGCAAAAAAGTTTTTACAAGATCAGAGGATCAGTCTGGATACTTACTATGACGAAGGGCTGTCTGCCTATAACAAGCTGGGTATTCATGCCATCCCAACCACATTGTTTCTGGATGAGCATGGGGTGATACGGGCATGGAGTACAAAGCCCATTGTAAAAAATTCTGTATTTGAAGGATATTTAAAAGATCTGACAGAAGGAAGCGCAAAGGTGACCGGTGATTTTGTCCTGGGAAATCTGATGGATGACAGGGGAGGCGTTCATACTGTTTATGATCCTGCCCGGGGTAACGCCATGAACAGCGATGTATTAAGCGAATCGCAGGGAGTAATGCTGGAATATGCGCTTTTACGAAAAGATCAGCAGCTATTTGAAAAAATTCTTTCTTACATCACAGGAGTGATGCGCGTGAATGGATTAACTGCGTGGAAAGTAAACGCAGATAAACCGTCGGAGGTAAATTCACTTTTGGATGATTTCCGGATCGTCGGCGCACTTCTTTCTGCAAATGATTTATGGGGCGGTTATGACCAGCTGATAAACGATTATTCCGGAGAAATAGCAAAATACGGACTTCACAACAGAAATTACGTGGATTTTTATGATGCCCGATATAGAAAGTATGCAGACCGCTTTACTCTGTGTTATGGTGACTTACAGACGATGTCCCGGCTGGCAGACCGGGATGATAAGTTCGCAGAGCCTTATGAATTGGCCAAAAAACTGATTCTTGGAGGAAAAATAAGTGATGGTTTTCCTCTTTATTACAGCTGGTATCATTATAGTACTGATTCCTATGCCACCGATGATTTAAATGCTGCAGAAGCCATGGTTACGCTGCTTCATTTGGCAAAAGCCGGTATGCTTCCGGAAGAAACGTTGTCCTGGTTAAAGGCACAAATGAACGCAGGCGGAGTGAAAGCCCGTTATAAAACAGATGGAACGGTTGTGGAAGGTTATAACTATGATTCAACAGCAGTCTATGCTTTGATAGCAATGATTGGAGAGGTTAAGGGAGATAAAGAACTCCAGGGGGAAGCTCTTGGAAAAATGGAAAAAATGAGAATTATGGATACTGCTTACCCATATTACGGGGCTTTTGGCATGGAAGATGGAAGCGGGATTACGTCATTTGATCAGGTTATGGCAATGCTGGCCTATGAGTATACAGATAAATCCGCTGACTGACTGGTTATGTGAATTTAATTTACATGGAAGGAGTTTTATACCGTGAAGAATATCATGCTTGTATTTGGGACAAGACCGGAGGCCATAAAAATGTGTCCTTTGGTACTGGAACTGAGAGGCAGGGAAGAAGCCAGGGTATGTGTCTGTGTAACAGGACAGCATAAATCCATGTTAAAGCAGGTTCTGGACGCGTTTTTAATTGAACCGGACTATGATCTTTCCATCATGAAGGAAAAACAGACACTTTTTGAAATTACCGTCAGTATCTTAAATAAAATCAGCGGCGTTTTGGAAAAAGAAAAACCAGATGTGGTTCTGGTCCATGGGGATACGTCAACAGCATTTGCCTGTGCACTTGCCTGCTTTTATTTACAGATTCCGGTAGGGCATGTAGAAGCCGGGTTAAGGACTCATGATATTTATTCTCCTTATCCGGAGGAATTTAACAGACAGGCAATTGGTATTATAGCGAACTATCATTTTGCCCCGACTGAAAATGCCAGGCAGAATCTGATTTATGAGGGGAAGAATCCTTTTACCATATTTGTCACGGGCAATACAGGGATCGATGCGCTGAAGACTACAGTCAGAGCGAATTACAGTCATGAACTTCTGGATTGGGCATCTGGAAGCAGACTGATTTTGCTCACTGTTCACAGAAGGGAAAATTTAGGGGAACCGATGAGGCAGATCTTTCGTGCTGTTAAACGGATAACAGAGGCGTATCCTGATGTTAAGGTCATTTACCCCATACACTTAAACCCGCTTGTCAGGGAAATTGCCGGTTCTGTATTCGCCGGAGAGGAACGGATCCGTCTGATTGAACCCTTAGATGTAATAGATTTTCATAACTTTCTCGCAAGAGCAGCGTTAATCCTGACAGACAGCGGAGGGATACAGGAGGAGGCACCAAGCTTAGGAAAACCTGTGCTGGTTCTGCGCAAATCAACGGAGCGTCCGGAGGGCGTTGATTCAGGGGCGCTGCTTTTAACCGGGATTGAAGAAGAGAGGATATATAATTCAGTATCCAGTCTGCTAAATGATGACAATTTATATAACAGGATGAGCAAGGCAGGCAATCCATATGGAGATGGGAAAGCCAGCAGAAGAATTGCGGATATTTTACTGGGGCAGGAAGAACAATAGTACAGACTCTGCACAGGAAACATGTAGAGTTTGTACTATTGATAAAAACTTATAACGTTTTTGCTCTGTCTGAAACATTCTTATTAAAATTAATCACCTGATGCTCATAAGTTTTTTCCATAAGAGGAGAGGTGATGATGAAATCAGCGGTCGCTCTGGTATTGGCAATGGGAATATCATAAACCTGGGCAATTCGTAGCAGTGCCTTAACGTCCGGATCATGAGGCTGCGCAGTCAGAGGGTCGGAGAAGAAGATAACCAGATCAATGCGGCCTTCCACAATCTTTGCACCAATCTGCTGGTCACCGCCTAATGGACCGCTGTTGTAGCCTTTTACCGGAAGGCCAGTCTGATCTGTAATCATGCGGGCAGTCGTACCGGTTCCGCACAGCGTGTGGTTCTTTAATATCTCCTTATGCTCGGTGCACCATTCAATTAATGCACGTTTCTCGTTGTCATGGGCGATCAGTGCAATGTTTTTTTGCTTTTGAAGCGTCAGTGTAATAAAATCATCCTGTAACATCATATTCCTCCTGTAGTAGGTATTAATAGAAAGGTACAACCTTATTTAAAAGGCAGAACACTTTGAAGAGAATAGGTAATGGACAAATCTTTCCGGGAATATTCCTTTTTAAAATTCTGGATAATCCGTTTTAAAACCATCTCTCCGTTTTCATAGGTTGCAGTAGGAAGAAGCATTAAATACTGGCTTACACTGTACCTGCTGTAAACGTCTCCTCTGCGCAGGGAATTACGTATGGAACTGCCCAGCTCATCCATGGCACGGGTCTGAACCGCGGGCTTAAGTAAATCCCCCTTCAAATTGCTGATGGTAAGGAGACATAAAAAGATGGAATCTCCCGTTCGTTCGATAGCTCTGGCCTCCAGCTGGTAGATATCCCTGAATACGGAAGGTTCACAGCAGAATGCTCCCTGATTGGTTCCGCCCTCTAAAAGGATCTCTCTGATGGTGCTTAAATCCATGGTAATTCCATGCTTTTTGTCGCTGATCATCTTATACAGCTCTTTAAAGCGAATGGAGGGAGTGATGGCAAACTCGTTGTAGAACATGTCGTTTACCCGTTTATAATGTTCCAGGGACATCATCTGGTTACCGCTCTGGTACAGAGCATAAATCAGATAATAATGGGCATCTTCCCCATATGGATCGATGGAGATTGTCTGCTGGCAGACATCAATCATCGTTGGATAATCCTTCCGGTCATCTAACATCAAAAGAATTTTTTTCACTAATTTCTGATAAAGGGTATGATAATAGGTGTGAATCGGAATCACCCAGGATTCCCATTCGGATTTTGGAAGGAAGTTTCCCTTATAAAGATTAAATGCTTCCATTGACAGTTTCAGGCGTATCTCTTCCGGAAATTCCTTGCTTTCAGCCTGAAGAC
>JAEWPQ010000050.1 GCA_023460575.1 Bacillota bacterium | reverse complement strand
TGCAGGTACAGGGCACCGCTATCTCCCCGGCTGCACGGAAACTTTATGACAATTTTAAATTTAATCGCACTTTAGTATACATGGAAAAGATCAGGTTGTCAAGGAGTTATAGGGGATTTGCCGTCCGGCTTCTTTTTGTTTTTCTCTCTCAGCTCTTTAAAAAAATACTTCATCATCTGGGAACACTCTTCTCCCAGGACTCCTGTTTCCGTTTCCACCTGATGGTTAAAGCCTTCCTCATGAAGCATATCAAGCACCGAACCCGCGCAGCCTGCCTTTGCATTCATGCAGCCTATAACGACTTTGGGAATCCTTGCCTGGACAATGGCTCCTGCACACATGGGGCAGGGTTCCAGGGTCACGTACATCGTACAGCCCTCAAGCCTCCAATCCCCTATTTTTCTGCATGCCTTACGTATGGCATTGATTTCTGCATGGGATAAAACATTCTTATCAATGGTGCGGCGATTGTATCCACGTGCAATAATCTTATTTTCATGTACAATGACACAGCCAATGGGAACCTCCCCCAAGGCTCCCGCCTTGTCAGCTTGTCTGATTGCTGCGCGCATATATTTTTCATCTATAGTCATTCTCATTCCTCTTTGATTGTTTTTATTCTCTGGCACAAAGGGATACCCTCCATGGGTTTTCATGTGATATACTGGAATAGTATATCATGAAATAAAGGAATGGTGAAGGTATGAAACTGTGTGGTCTTCAAAAAACAACGCTTTTGGACTTTCCCGGTCATGTGGCAGCCACAATTTTTCTGGGCGGCTGTAATTTCAGATGCCCATTCTGCCATAACAGCGAGCTGATCGGAAGAGATGTCAAGTCAGAATACAAGGAAGAAGAAATACTGGATTTTCTTAAAAAAAGAAAAGGGATTTTAGAAGGTGTCTGTATTTCAGGGGGAGAGCCCACCCTGTCTGAGGATCTGGAAAATTTCATCAGGAAAATACGGGATCAGGGGTATCTCATCAAACTGGATACCAACGGTTACCGGCCGGAAGTTTTAAAAAGTCTGGTTTTAAACGGGCTGCTGGACTATGTTGCAATGGATATTAAAGCCGGCAGGGAAAATTACTCCAAAGCCGCAGGCGTTTGGAACTTAAAGATAAATAATATTGAGGAAAGTGCTGCCTTTTTACTTGAGGGAGCCATTCCTTTTGAATTCCGGACCACAGCAGTAAAAGGCATTCACAGCCAGGAGGATTTTATGGATATCGGAGTATGGCTGGCGGGCTGTCCCAATTATTTTCTGCAGAATTATATGGACTCGGACCAGGTCTTATGTCCAGGCTTTCTGCCCTTCTCCAGGAAGGAACTGGAAAACTACTTAGATGTTTTAAAGCCCTTTATTCCCAACGCCATACTCCGGGGAATTGATGGTTAACAGGCATACGCCGATAGGGGGCATGAATCAGCCCCCTAATTTTATATCCGTATACCAGAATCCAAACCTGCCTTCTTCCATCGGCTGGTCTTTTGACAGCACAAAATTTGGAAAACCAAACATGGAGGCCATGTATCGTTCGTTGCTGTAATAATGTCCAGGAATCCCCAGAAGGTAACGGGGCATTCCACTTGGGCTTAATAGCTTTGCCAGAATTAAGTAGCGGTAATTATAATATCCGTGAAGAAGAAAGCTGTTATTGCCAAAGACCCAGGTATCTCTTGGCAGCATACCGATATCCTGAGGTTTTATGGTGAGAATTTCGCATCCGTCTTCATAGTCAAATGCCAGTATCCTTGTATGTTCACGTTTCAGTTTCTCCCAAATCATATCATGGGGCGCTTCGTCCTGGTCTTCGTTTTGGCGCAGGCGCTCTAATTCATCCGGATTTCCCAGCTCTGGCCGAACCTCCGGATTACTTGTGTCTTCTCTTAACACAGCGTCTGCCCGGTATAAGATTGTATCCCCTGCAAAATCTTCGTCGTCGCAGGGATATGGTTCACTGATTACCGGTTCTCTTTCCTGGACATCCATTGTCTCCCTGGGTTCTTGTACTTCTTCCATTTCCTGTATTTCACCAAGACTGTCTTCCTGTCCTGTATTTTCCCACTCTCCGGAAACCGGTTCTTCCACAGATTGTGATGCCTCTTGCATTGTTTCCGTAATTGGTTCCTTAACTTCCGCTGTCATATATGCTTCCACTGGGATGTATGCTTCCGCTGGGATGGCTTCTTCTGCCGGTAAATATGCTTCTGCCGGGATGTATTCTTCCGCCAGCATATATGCTTCTGCCGGTATGCCAGCTTCTGACGATGCAGCTGCATTTATTGGTGTTGGTGCTTCATATGTATGCTGAAGCTCTTTTTTTGCTGTCTCTGTATCTTCAGCCATGACTTGTTTCTGATCAGCAGCCACTAATTCCACATTACCCATTTCTTCCCCGGCCGGCACCACAGAATCCGTAAATACTCCATCAGGACTCTGACTTTCTGCCTCTATATTCTCTGTCAGTACTTTTTTCTCTTCCTGCGGTTTTTCTACTTCGGAAACCGGGACAGATTCCTCATTCTTCCGTTCATCGGAAGAAATCTTTTCCTGTGCAGTCTCCCCGGGGGAATCAGGTTCCAATGGGAATTCTTCTTCGATCTCACGTACTGCCCGTTTTATCTGCTCTTCTGAAATTACGGCCTGTTCTTTCCCGGGAACCAGCCTGGCTGTACTCTCTAAATCAACTTCAGCCGCATGGGCGACGGCATCTTCCCAAATGGTCGTATAGGAACGCCATGTGTTTTTCACATCATGGATGGTCAGTCCAAAGCACTGCTCCACGCTGATTCCGGAGTGTTCAATATCGCTTGCCGATACCACAGTCCTGAATTCACCGGAGCCGCCGCGTATAAAAATATTGCCCAGTAATATTTCCTGGTCTGCGGATAATAAGTACACTCCAATATCATTGCCGCCCACATATATCCTTTTAACACTGACCGTGATCTTGCACTGAACTCCTCTTGTTTCTATTTTGGCAAATCCAATGTTTTTTCCTTTGACTGCGCCTTCATAGGCATAAATATATGAGATTAGTCTTCGATAATTAGGCATGCCATCACTCCTTTATAATTATTTTATGCAAAATGGCATTGCATCTATGACACAAAAATGTTATCCTAGTGAAAAGAATATAATAAAATTTTTTTCAGACGTATGGAGGGATAAAGAAATGAAGCTTTATCGCGCAAAAGACTACAATGATATGAGCCGCAAGGCGGCTAATATTATTTCTGCCCAGATCATTATGAAACCGAACTGTGTTTTGGGACTGGCTACCGGTTCCTCTCCTGTAGGCACCTACAAGCAGCTGGTGGAGTGGTATAACAAAGGGGATTTAGACTTCTCTAAGGTAAAGACCGCGAATCTGGATGAATACAAAGGGCTTACTAAGGATAATGATCAGAGCTATTATTATTTTATGCGTGAGAATCTTTTCCGCCATGTGAACATTGACGTAGCAAACACCAATATTCCCAATGGAACGGAAACAGACGCATATAAAGAGGC
>JAEWPQ010000049.1 GCA_023460575.1 Bacillota bacterium | reverse complement strand
GGGAAGGCACGCCCAGTGGGTTTAATACAATATCAAGAGGACGGCCGTTTGGAAGGAATGGCATATCTTCTACCGGAAGCACACGGGAAACAACACCCTTGTTACCATGACGTCCAGCCATCTTATCGCCTACAGAGATTTTTCTCTTCTGTGCGATGTAAATACGGACAGTCTGGTTCACACCCGGTGAAAGCTCGTCGCCATTCTCTCTGGTAAACACTTTTGCATCTACGATGATACCGTAAGCACCGTGGGGTACCTTTAAGGAAGTATCACGTACTTCTCTTGCCTTCTCACCGAAGATAGCACGTAAAAGTCTCTCTTCTGCTGTCAGTTCAGTCTCTCCCTTAGGAGTAACCTTACCAACAAGGATATCTCCTGCACGGACTTCCGCTCCGATGCGGATGATTCCTCTTTCGTCCAGATCCTTTAATGCATCCTCGCCGACACCAGGGACATCACGGGTGATTTCTTCCGGTCCTAACTTGGTATCACGGGCTTCTGCCTCGTATTCCTCGATATGGACAGAAGTATAAACGTCTTCCTGTACCAGTCTTTCACTTAGAAGAACCGCATCCTCGTAGTTATAACCTTCCCAGGTCATGAATCCGATCAGCGGATTCTTGCCAAGAGCAATCTCACCTTTTTGTGTAGAAGGACCGTCAGCAATTACGTCTCCCTTGGCCACATGATTATTCTTAAATACGATTGGCTTCTGGTTGTAGCAGTTGGACTGGTTGCTTCTCTTAAACTTGGTTAAACGGTAAACATCCTTTCCGCCGTCGGAATCTCTTTTGATAATGATTTCGTTGGAAGCAGAACGCTCAACCACACCGGAGTTTCTTGCAACCACACACACACCGGAGTCAACGGCAGCTTTCGCTTCCATACCGGTTCCTACAACAGGAGCGTCGGTTGTGAGTAACGGAACGGCCTGACGCTGCATGTTTGATCCCATGAGCGCACGGTTCGCATCATCGTTTTCCAGGAAGGGGATCATGGCTGTCGCAACGGAGAATACCATCTTCGGAGAAACGTCCATTAAATCAATATTCTTTCTCTGGAATTCGGATGTCTCCTCACGGAAACGTCCGGAAATATTCTTATGAATGAAGTGACCGTCTTCATCAAGAGGCTCATTCGCCTGAGCAACAACAAAGTTATCTTCTTCATCTGCTGTTAAGTAAACAACCTCATCGGTAACCACCGGATTGTTTGCATCGGTTTTATCTACCACGCGGTAAGGCGCCTCAACAAAACCATACTGATTTACTCTCGCATAGGTAGCAAGGGAGTTGATCAGACCGATGTTAGGACCTTCCGGTGTCTCAATCGGGCACATACGTCCGTAGTGGGTATAGTGAACGTCTCGAACCTCAAATCCGGCACGGTCTCTGGAAAGACCACCAGGCCCCAGGGCGGATAAACGTCTCTTATGTGTAAGCTCAGCAAGCGGGTTATTCTGGTCCATGAACTGGGAAAGCTGGGAACTGCCGAAGAATTCCTTAACAGCCGCAGTAACCGGCTTAATATTAATCAGAGACTGGGGTGTAATGCCATCCATATCCTGTGTTGTCATACGTTCGCGGACTACACGTTCCATTCTGGACAGACCGATCCGGTACTGATTCTGCAGCAGTTCTCCTACCGCACGGATTCTTCTGTTGCCCAGATGATCGATATCATCTGCGTTTCCGACTTCTTCTTCCAGATGCATGTTATAGTTGATGGAAGCAAGAATATCTTCTTTTGTAATATGCTTGGGAATCAGTTCATTCACATGTCTGTGAAGAGCCTTCTTTAATGCTTCTTCATCGTCGCTTCCAACTTCTGACAGGATTTTTTCAAGGGCAGGATAGAATACTAATTCTGTAATCCCGGCATCCTTTGGATCAAATTTCACATGGGCTGACAAGTCAACCATTAAGTTGGAAAGAACCTTCTGTTTGTGCTCCACGCCTTCCAGCCATACGAAAGGAACAGCTGCATTCTGGATGTCTGTCGCAAGCTGCTTGTCTACAGTCTTTCCAGCCTCAGCTAAGATTTCGCCGGTTGCGGTATCCACAACATTCTCAGCCAGAACATGACCTGTTATACGGTTTTTAAAATGAAGCTTTTTATTGAATTTATATCGTCCGACTTTGGCCAGATCGTACCGTCTTGGGTCGAAGAACATACTATTTAACAAACTTTCAGCACTATCAACAGATAAAGGTTCACCTGGGCGGATCTTCTTATATAATTCCAATAAGCCGTCCTGGTAATTATCAGAAGTATCTTTCCCAAAACTGGCCAGTAATTTGGGTTCCTCACCGAACAGTTCAATGATCTCTGCATTGGTACCAAAACCAAGAGCACGGATCAGAACAGTTACCGGAACCTTTCTGGTTCTGTCCACACGTACGTAGAAGATGTCATTGGAGTCAGT
Source organism: Bacillota bacterium (assembly GCA_023460575.1). Lineage (GTDB taxonomy): Bacteria > Bacillota > Clostridia > Lachnospirales > Lachnospiraceae > Lacrimispora. The sequence goes on along the minus strand of JAEWPQ010000049.1, from coordinate 152 downwards.
CTCATACTCCAGCCATGCACCACGGTTTGGAATTACCGTACATGCATATAATTCCTTACCTACCTTATCGTGTTCGATACCATAATATATACCTGGGGAACGTACCAGCTGGCTAACAATTACACGTTCGGCACCGTTAATCACGAAGGAAC
>JAEWPQ010000048.1 GCA_023460575.1 Bacillota bacterium | reverse complement strand
CTAAGATGAGAAGAGGCGGCATGCGCAGAAGAAAAAAAGTATGCGTATTCTGCGGCGAGAAGAATGGCGTTATCGATTATAAAGATGTAAATAAATTAAAAAGATACGTGTCTGAAAGAGGAAAAATCCTTCCCAGACGTATCACTGGTAACTGTGCAAAGCATCAGAGAGCACTGACAGTTGCTATCAAGAGAGCTAGACATATCGCTCTTATGCCTTACACTATGGACTAAATCCTTATTTTATAAGGGTTTGCGAGTTGGGTAAGGGAGTTTTACTCAAAATTTACTCAAATCGGGATGATTTTTCCGGTCGGTTTACCGGCTGGGGAAAGAGTTTCGTAATATGGAAAGACTTCGCATGAGAGTGTGGGGTCTTTTTTATTTTAATCTCTTAGTTGTTTTGCTTAAAATAAAAAATAGTCATAGGATTTGGAATATCATTAAATAGAGGTATTATTGATCTGTGTAGTGAAAAATTAACGGATTGTATGTTGTGTATAAGAATAATTTATATTATTTGTGAAATACTTATTGATATATGTGAAAAAATCACATATAATAATTCAAAAAGGAGATGATAATAATGTTGATACGTTTTGCAGTTGAAAATTTTCTATCTTTCAAAAATTCCACAGAATTTAATATGATAGCTGGTAAAATTACCCGGCATAGTGATCATATATCAGAAAAAAATGGTAAGCGAATATTAAAAGGGGGGTTTATTTTTGGAGCAAACGCCAGTGGTAAAACAAATTTTATAAGCGCAATTGCATTTGCAAAAAGTATAATTACAAAAGGAATATCTAATGTTAACTTTGATAAAAAATATTTTCGTATTGATAATTTATGCAAAAACATTCCAGGTGTTTTCCAGTTTGATATTTATTCAGGGGAGCATTTTTATTCATATGGATTTGCTATATCATATACCAATAAAAATATAGAAGAAGAGTGGTTATATCAAGTAGATACCAATGAAAAATGCATTTTTCTTCGCAGCAAGTCAGCAAACGGAGAAATAGATTTTTCTAGTGATATAGTTTTTAGTACGACTTCTCAGCAAGAACGTTTTAATGTGTATTCGGATGATATTAAAAATCCAAAGATGGATAGAACTCTGTTTCTATCTGATGTACTTCTTCGGAGTCCTGATGAAGAAGAATACCAGCCGTTCAGAGATGTAATGGATTGGTTTCGTAAATTGATTATAGTATTCCCAGATTCTAAATATGGTGGAATTACTCAGTTAATGGAGGATGATACCGCACGTAAAGAATTGACTCAATTGCTGGAGTATTTTGATACTGGTATAGTATCCGTAGAAAGCAATGAAAAAGAATTTGATAAAATTTTTGCAAATGTATCTGATCATATGATGGAATCTTTAAAAACTGAAATTTCTAAAGATTTATCGGAGCAAGCAAAAGGAGCTTTAATTCAACACCATGATTCCTTAATTGAAGTTAAATTGCGTGATGGCAGCTTGTTTGCAAGTGAAATAGTCACAAATCATGGAAATGATATGGATTTATTTGATTTCGAGGATGAATCTGACGGAACTAAACGGTTATTTGATCTTATACCGCTTTATCAACATGCAATAAGAGGGCACGTTATTATTATAGATGAATTGGATCGTAGTTTGCATACAAAGGCAACATTAGAGTTTATAAAGTATTTTTACAAAGTCGCTTGCAATTACCCGGCACAGCTTATCGCAACAACTCATGATTCCAATATTATGGATCTTGATTTCCTGCGTCAGGATGAGATCTGGTTTATTGAAAGGGAGGAGGATCATAGTTCTTGCATGTTCTCTCTAAATAAATTTAAAATACGATTTGATAAGAAAATTGAAAAGGATTATCTTTTGGGAAGGTATGGTGCAATACCAATTTTCAATCTGTTTGCATTGGTTGATGCGGAAGAAGGTGATAAATGTGCCAATTAAAGAAAGTCGGTTTCGTCTGCGGTCGTCTGCTTTCATTCGTTCAGAGGAGAATAAACAGATTGAACCTAAAAAGGCAATCTTTCTTTCTGTTGAAGGAGATGAAACAGAGCGCAATTATTTTGAGCATCTTCAGAGATATTTGGAAAATTCCGGTAACAATTCTATAATTCGAATTGAAGTATTAAGACATAAGAGAGGAGATGGATATTCATCACCTGAACAAGTCATAGAGCTTTTAAATGAATACGTAAATTTGCGAAATGGAGAACTTATTCCTGAAGAACTTCCTCATTCTTTTACTAGTCAATATCCGCAGGATCTAATAAAATGCTTTTTGGAGGGTACTGATAATCTCACAAAATCGGATAGGAATAAAATCAGTGAAGAATTGCTTAAGATCGGAATTGATTTAAAATACAGACAATATTTAAAAACATTTAATAAAAAAAGCGATTTCTTTGGTGTGATTTTAGACAGAGATTGTGGCAATCATAGCCGACAATTAATGATTGATTGTATTAATACCTGTAAAGAGGAGGGGTATGGATGTTACATAACTAATCCATGCTTTGAGTTTTGGTTGTTGTTGCACTTATGTGATGTGCAGTTAGAGTATAAAGATAAACTAGATGAAATTTTAATAAATGAAAAGATATCAAAAGGACATACTTATGTAAGCCATGAAGTTTCACAACGTGCACATCATAATAAACGAATTAGCCTAAGAATTTTTAAGACGATGTATTTACCACAAATATCTCAGGCTATTAAAAATTCTAAGACTTTTGCTGTGAATTTGGAAGAAATCCTCGACAATTTAGGAAGTAATCTACCTGAACTATTTCATATTATTGGGCATATGGAGGAATATATTTAAGAAAAATAAGTTGATTTTACTTAAATTGGGATGATTTCCCCGGATTTTTCTGGCATGCAGTAGGTATAATAACCGCTTTTATGGACATCGCGTACCATAGTAAAGGCTTTTATTGTCTCCTCATTCATCATATCAAACCCCCAAAAACCGACAAATCCTTTTGTTAAATCATTTGCAGATAAGACTAGTATCTTTTTGCGTAGAGTTAACGTCAAATAAGCGCTGCCAAGTGTAATGACTAAAAGATACTTTCGGTGTGATAACTAACGTATTAGCATTGTACCTATCTTGCCATATTGGCGCAATAGTTGAATAACATATACTTTGCGTTATATAGCAGGCTACACAAAAATTCAATGGTAGGTGATTTAATGTATTCTTTCTAATCTGTCCAGTGATCAGGAAAAAGCACTTAGTTCTTTTAAGGAACAGCTTATCTATGCCGAATTCATGATATTCTTGAGAGAAGAGGATATGGGGATATGAAGTATAATTTGCATCAAACCGTATCCTCTCCCGATAACCACCAACTTCCTGACACAGATACTGCTGATAACTTAGCATTATTACTGGCTTCAATTAAAAACAATACTCAAGTTTAAGCGTAACCTGCATATAGGAATAAAAAAATGGGCCGGTCAGACAGATTTGGTAATCTGTCTGTCAGACCGTTTTTTTTTGCTTTAATATTAATACAATCGTTACAACCAACAGGTTTGCTCAAGTGAAAGAACTTTATTACAATGCATATGGAAATATATGGATATAAGTGGTAAGCTTACACATAAGTAATTTAAATATGTTAGTTCAAATTTATCTGCCGGGGGGCTATGTCGGTGATTTATAACTTGCCAGGAAATCATAGGCATAATTGAGTACAGGCAGGGAGAAGGGAATAGATAAAAATGCCAATAAAAACATCGGCGAAAGATACCATAAATTCTTTAAATACAATATTCGAGAAACATAAAAAGGATCGAATCTGCATATTGGCGACCACTTGCTGTGGGAAGTCAACATTACATGAGCAGATTCCTGGCACAGTAGATATGGACGATGAATTGTGGCCACAATTGACCGAAGAAGAGGAAGCATATATCTGCCGGAAACCATGGACGAAAGAAATTGGTGATTTTGCAGGCAGGCTGGTAAGAGAAAGAGTGGGGGTTAAAGCCGGGCATCCATTATTTACTCTGATACTTTTGGATTGTGAAGTGATTGTATATCTGGACATAAGTGATGAACTGCTTGCGGAGCATTGTAAAAAAAGAGGAGCTGCTTTTCAGGATGCGAAAAATGTTAAGGATGCAATTGAGAATACATGGAATAAGCAGCGGGAAAAGAATGATAAAATATATTACTATTTAGAAATTACAGAATGATATGAAACAAAATCTTATAAGTGTGCGGAAAAATCAGATTAGGGGATAGGCTTATGGACCAGGATATTATTAATTATTATAAAGCATACGACGAAGAAGGAAGGTTGTTTAGAAACAATAGTCATAAGTTAGAATGGCTGACCAGTATGCATTATTTAAAGAAATTTATTAAAAAAGAGTCTTTGGTATTAGACGGCTGTGCGGGGACAGGAAATTATTCGTTTCCTTTAGCTGAGCTGGGATATAAAGTTGTTGCAGGAGATATAGTTCCTGGTAATATTGAGGTTATTAGGGACAAGCAAAAGAATAAACCTCTATTAAAAGATATCTATGTCGGAAGTATGCTGGATCTTTCCCGGTTTAGTAACGAAAGTTTTGATGCAGTTTTATGTATGGGGGCATTTTATCATACTAATGATGAGATAAGACACCGAATAATGAAAGAATGCCTGCGTGTATTAAAACCTGACGGATTATTGGCTGTTTCTTATATAAATACAATGTCTGGCGTAATTGTCGGGCTGGATGATGATTTAAAGAACATGGATGAGGTGGACAAATGGTTTGAAAACAGAACCACTGATGGACTATTCCTGTATATGACGCCTCATCAAATGGAGGAAATGGCATTAAGTTTTCATACCAATATTGTTTCGCATATCGCTGTTGACGGAATAAACTACTTACTATCCAGTAAAATTAATATTGCTGATGAGGAAAGTTTTGGTAAGTGGTATCAATTTCATTTGAAGACATGTGAAGATAAGAGTCTGTTAGGATATAGCTTACATAGTATGATAATCTTGCAAAAGTAAATTTTATTTTCTGAGATTTTCAAAATATTAAAATGTAAAATGGGGGAATGAGAATGAATGTAATTAAAATTGAAGGTATATCGGATTCCTATCCAGAACCGATAGAGGGTACCTTCGAGTGGTTTTATTGCAAAGAAAGCAATAACGGCTCTTGTGATTTGTATGAGGCAGAGGAAATAGTAAAATCCGGAGAGCAATATTCCGGTACGGTGTGCCACTTGATTCATTATCCGGAGGGGCGTGTTTACAGCCCATTTAAACAAAAGGAGAATGTGTATATTGAACGGCCCGTCTGGGACAAGGGAGCATTCTATTTTTTAGAGGTTGATTTCTCCAAACAAATATTGCAGATATACAGCTATTTCCCACACAGCTTGAGGCTTGAAATTATAAAAGAATTGCCGTTAGAAATTGTGGAAGATTGCTACAATCTGATGTTAATAGTGACACCTCTAATGCTGACGAGGACTGGAAACGATGGTATATATGAAATTGTCTGGCCGGAAAATAAAAAAATAGAGATAGGGAATACGGAGAGTCTGCTTTTTCGTGAGGGAAATGAACTTTATTTTTCTGAGTGGTGGGAAGATCCTGAGTATCATGAAAATATAATTATCAGAGATATCAATACGGGTGAGGTAAAAGAAAAATATCCTGGTTATCTGTGTAAGATGCCAAATGGAGTGTATTGGAGAATTCAATAATTTTTGTTTAAAAGGAGCAGATAAAATGACAAGTATTTATTATCAGGCAAATAGAAGTTATCCTCTTAATCAGTCAGAACAGGAGCAGGTTTCCCGGATTTTAAAGGAATGTGAGAAAAGCTATCCCTTTCCGGAAAGAGGGGAAGCCCTGCGCCAGTATTCCTATGATCCGACTGATCCCGCATGCATCTTTTCTGGTTCTGCAAAGCTTCCGTATCCATATGATGATGAAACAATGGAAATGCAGACAGAGGCATTATTTTTTCTCATTGAGTGGCTGACCTCGGTTCGCAGAGTGATTCCCGATGCGCAGTGGGATGCCTCGTTAGAGGATGTAGAGCTGATCTGGGATGAACAAAATGGATATCGGTTAATGACGAATGAAGAATATGAGGATTACTGTTAATGTCTGCCAGGGAAAGGGAAGAGGCTATTATGGTGAGTATAAGATATGTACAGGAAGAAGACAAAGCTTTCTGGTTTAAACTGGATAAGCATTTGCCAGTGAGTGAATTTGAGAAAAAGATCAGGGACAAAATGGGGTATGTTCTATTTGTAAATAATGTTCCTGCTGGTTTGTTAAGATATAATCTTTTTTGGGACAATACTCCATTTTGCACAATGCTCTATGTGGATTTTGAGAGTCAGGGTAAGGGATATGGAAGAAAATTAATGGAGTATTGGGAAAAAGATATGAAGACGATGGGGTATGGAATGCTAATGACTTCCACGCAGGTTGATGAAGATGCCCAGCATTTCTATAAAAAAATGGGGTATAAAGGCAGCGGCGGACTGATTATTAATATTCCAGGGTATGAGCAGCCCATGGAGATGTTTTTTGTTAAAGAAATCTAGTTTGAGTTTTAGCTCTATAAAATCAGGAAGCGGATTGCAAAAATATGAAGACGGAAATTATTTATTTTTCTGCAACAGGTACAACAAAAGCAATTGTTACAGCAATTTCAAAAGGTTTAAAAGGTAAGGTTCTTTTTACGGATATAACTCTGCCGGATAAACGAAAAAATGTGATAACAGTTGACAGTGATTTAGTTATTATAGCAATACCGGTTTACGGGGAAAGAATTCCTCATTTTTTGTTTGATTATATAAAACAATTACAGGGGAATGGAACACCCCTTGCAGTGGTCTCAGTCTATGGAAATATGGGATTTGGAATCAGTCTGGAGCAATTCAAAAATTTTGCGGAGAGGAATAACTTCAGACTAATTGCTGCAGGAACATTTATTGGTCAGCATACTTATGCCTCCGAAAAGGCTCCTGTTGCCTATGGCAGACCTGATGGACAGGATATACAGCAGGCTGAGCTTTTTGCTGAGAGTATTCAGAAGAAAATAGATATGGGTAAATTTACGTGTCCTGAAATACCGAAATGTATGTTGCCTGGTTTTATAACTGAGTTTCCGGATTCGGGGACACGGTTTCTGATCAGGCAGCCCCGGATATACGGGACTTCCTGCAATTTCTGCCGAGCCTGTGTGCAAAAATGTCCGGTGGGTGCCATTGATCGCGAAACCTTAAAGATCAGTGAAAATAAATGTCTACGGTGTTATGCCTGCGTAAAAGTCTGCCCCAAAGAGGCCAGGACAGCCAGGCTGCGTCTGTCTTTTTTTAGAACCATATTTTATCATGCTGGCAGGAAAAGAAAGAAAAATCAGACATTTTTATAAATGGAAGCATGCATTTTATTCCGATTCCCCTGCAATCTTTGCAAGCTTGTTTATGTTCTTGTGAAGTACTTTCATATTCACAAATGCAAAAATAAATCCGATTATGACCCAGAGTGTTATCTCAACTGCTGAGTAATTTAAGACCCTCTGCGCAAGAATCAGGATGTAGCAGCAGGGAAAAAGTGTCAGCCATGCGGTTACTTCGCCAGGCACGTAATGCCGGTAAGACAGGGGCAGCAGGACAATATGGAATAGAACAAGATGAATAATATTGGCTGTCAGCAGGCCGTACCATAAACCATAAAAGCCGGTGATATTTCCGAGCAGGGTAGCAAGAATCCATAAAATCAGTTCTTCAAATACGCCCACAGCCAGGCCTGCTGTGCTTTTGGTGTTGCCGAATGGTGTAATGGGAAGTGGGATAAACTGTTGTAACCCCTTTTTACACCACTGTTTTGCTTTCATAATCTCTTCCATATCATGTACAATAAATAATAACGGGAATAACCAGGTAAACCATCTTAATTCATTCATAATTGCATCTCTCCTTTTTTGATTATTATTTTAATCAAATGGCAGAAAGTTTCAATCAACAGAATTTTATTCGTTATATACTTAAGCTACAAAACAATACATAGTGTTGCTTATTTGGGTGAAATGTATAAAAATAATATTGGGAAAGGAATACATATGAACAAGAATGATTTGCGTGTGAAAAAGACCAGAAAAAATATTGAGAATGCGTTTATTGCCTTGTTGATGGAAAAGGATTTTCATAAAATAACGGTTCAGGATATTCTTGACCGTGCTTTAGTTAACCGCTCCACATTTTATAAGCATTATATGGACAAATATCAGCTGGCTGAAACGCTCTGCGATGAAGTATTTGAATTTTTGAAGGTGGCGGTCAGAGAGCGTTTTGACTGCGATACAACAGAACATATCCTTATGGTACTTAAACCAATGTATCAGATTCTATCTGACAGGAAAGAGAAAATCCTGGCCCTTTTTACCATTCATACAGAATCCATTCATTTATATGAAGATATGTACGATTTCTTACAGAAGAGTTTTTATAAGAGACAGAAAATGACAAACGGAAAGTCGTTGGAGTTATTGGATTATTTGTCTAATTTATATGCGGCTCTTGTATTGACTGCGGTAAAATGGTGCCTGAAAAATGAGGGGTATGAGGAACTGACCAGACATACACAGCTATTTAAGCAACTTAAAAAAGTATTTGATTACTCTGGCGAGTGAGAAAACAGATTGTCTGTTGGCGGTGGCGGAAATAATCAGGCGGCCGAATTCATTCATTTACTGATAAACGGATGAATCCGACCGCCCATTATTATCTGCGTTTCATTAATTTTACAATTTCCATAATCGGTATGATTAAGACTGCAATCAGTACAGCTATGGCATATTCCATAAGAGAGATATGCTCGAACGAGAACGCTTTTCTTAAAAATGGAATGTAAATGACAGAAGTTGTTAAAATGAAGGACATAAGCAGGGAGCTGGTTAAGAATCCATTTCTTGACTTTAAATGAAAAATGGAATTGTTTCTGGAACGCATATTAAACGAATGAAACATCTCAACCAGAGACAATGTAAGAAAAGCCATTGTCATTCCGTCTTTGCTTTTTGCAATTTCCCAGACTCCGCTTTCCACATAATGCCCCACAAAGTAGGCTGTCAGTGTCAGGAGTGCTATGACAAAGCCCTGAAATGCGATTTCTATACCTACGCCATCAGAAAAGATGCTGTCTTTCGGGTTTCTTGGAGCGCGTTTCATGATATCAGGTTCTTCCGCCTCCATGCCCAGTCCGATCGCAGGGAAACAGTCTGTGATCAGGTTGATCCATAATAAATGCACTGGCTTTAAGATGGTAAAGCCCATGAGACTGGCCACAAATACAGCGATCACTTCTGCTAAGTTAGAGGAGAGCAGGAACTGAATTGCTTTACGTATATTATCATAGATCCGGCGTCCTTCGGCTACTGCTGCAACAATGGTTGCGAAATTGTCATCTGCCAGAACCATATCCGCAACATCCTTAGTAACATCAGTTCCCGTAATACCCATTCCAACACCGATATCAGCTTCTTTAATAGCGGGGGCATCGTTGACCCCGTCTCCGGTCATGGCAGTCACTTTAAAGAGCTTCTTCCATGTTTTCACAATACGGACTTTGTGTTCAGGCTGTACTCTGGCATAGACGGATAAGTTCGTAATCTTTTTTTCCAGTTCCTCATCTGTTAATTTTTCCAGTTCTCCTCCTGTAATAGCCATGCTTTCATTTTCCAGAATTCCAAGTTCTTTTGCTATGGCTACGGCAGTGTCCTTATGATCCCCTGTAATCATAATGGGGCGGATACTGGCATTCTGGCATTCCTTTATGGCCGCTTTTACTTCTGGGCGGACGGGGTCTATCATGCCGGAGAGTCCAAGATAGATCAGCTCATTCTCCAGAGTTTCGGGCGCGAAAGCAGGAGGGGTTTCTTCCCACTCCCTCATGGAAGCGCATAAAACACGAAGTGCCCGGTCAGCCATGGCTTTGTTTGATTGTATGATATCATGGCGGATATCATCTGTCATGTTCACGATGCTTCCATTCATGTATGCTTTGCTGCAGCGTTTTAATACCTCGTCAGGTGCGCCCTTTGTAAATTGTATTATAGTGCCGTCCTTCTTTTTGTGTACAGTGGACATCATCTTTCTTACGGAATCAAACGGCGCTTCTCCGATACGCTCATAATCTCTGGCGAGTACCGGCTTTGATAAGCTGTTTTTATATGCATCGTTTACCAGGGCGCATTCCGTAGGTTCACCTACTGCCTGAAGGCTGTCGGGGTCAAGAACTGCATCAGAACAGAGCGCCATCGCTGTCATAAGAAGAGGTTCATCTGAAGTGGAATGTTCAACCACGGTCATCTTATTCTGTGTTAAAGTACCGGTTTTGTCCGAACAGATGATCTGAGTGCAGCCTAACGTCTCAACAGCTGTCAGTTTTCTGACAATTGCATGTTTGTGAGACATTTTTGTTACGCCGATGGACAAAAGTATAGTTACAACTGCTGCAAGACCTTCCGGAATTGCGGCAACAGCCAGTGAAACAGCAATCATGAAGGTATCAATCAGTTCTTCCATATGAATGCCGTTTTTTGAAAAACCGATTCTTGTAATGTTTACAGCAAACATTAAGACACAAATTCCCAGAACCATGATGGACAATACCTTTGAAAGCTGATTAAGCTTGATTTGAAGCGGGGTTTCTTCATCTTTGGCAGTATTGAGAGCATCAGCAATATGACCGATCTCCGTTTCCATTCCGGTGTAGCAGACTACAGCCTTCCCACGGCCGTAAACAATTGTAGATCCGGTATAGATCATGTTTTTTCTGTCTGCCAGAGCAACTTCCCCATTTTTGGCATTGATCACAGCGCTGTGTTTGGAAACAGAGACAGATTCGCCTGTCAGCGCCGCCTCTTCTGCTTTTAAACTTGCGCTCTCCAAAATACGGGAATCGGCGGGGACCGAGTCTCCTGCCTCCAGAACAATGATGTCGCCGGGAACGAGCTGCTCCGAGCGGATAATTTCAAGCTTATCATTTCGGATTACCTTTGACGTGGCTGCTGTCATCTCCTGCAGGGATGCAATGGCAGATTCGGCTTTGGATTCCTGATAGACTCCAAGAATTGCATTAATAACAACTACGAAGAGAATAATTACCGTATCGATCATGCCTTCGCCCTCAAAGAAAGAGGCGGCTCCGGAAATGACTGCAGCAGCAATCAGGACGATTGTCATAAAGTTGGAAAGTTCTTTTAAAAATTTTTTAAAGAGACTTACTTTTCCCCCCTCTTTTAATTTGTTTAAGCCATATTTCTCCTGGCGTTCTTTAACCTGGGCTTCGGTAAGTCCCTGAGGAGATGTCTCAAGCTGGATTATAACTTCATTGGATTCCAATAAGTATTCTTTTTGCATTGCTTTTCTCCTATAGATTATTTTTATGTTGAATTTGATCAGTGAAAATAGTGTTTCCCTTTTTTCCTTTAATTATCAGAATTTATTAGTCTCCACTTACACACTAGAGAAGATCCATAAATTTTTGAAGTCCGTCTCTGGTGTCATCACTGTTTAATTTGGAATAGGATGCAGCCTTCTGGAAGAACTGGAATGATTTCACATCCTCCGACAGAAAATTATGGAACAGCATATCAAAGAGAACCAGTATGAGGATTTCCCTTGTTATGGTGTTGCTGCTTAGAAGCAGATCTGTCTTTGGAATCAGCAGGATGATATTGGCAGAGAGAGAGCAGAGGGACTTCTCATAATTGGTAATAAGTAGGACACTGCTGCCGTTTTTCTTAAAATCAGCCAGTATGGAAGCCAGCTGTTTGTGATTGCCGGAGAGAGATATGGTGATAAAGAGATCCGTCTCCTGAGAAAGACTCTGATATAACTTCAGTGTATCATAGTTGGTAAGCGCCTGTACAGTAAGGCCCAGTGTCATAAATTTGTGGGCAATAATTTCCGCTATGTTCTGATTGAAATTCAGCCCGATAATAAAGATCCGCCGTGATTTTAACATCAGCTCTCTGGTATGGCTGATGTCTGCCGGATTGGTTATTTGAAACAGGCTGTCAAAAAGCATCTTGTAGTCGTTGAGCAGGGCAGAGTAATCGGAATGATTGACAGAGGAAGAGCTTTTGTCGATTTCCTTCTGCATGGTATATTTTAATTCGTTCAGACCGGAGTACCCTACTTTTTGGGCGAAACGGATGATGCTGGCATCGGAAGTTCCGATCTCCCTTGCCAGTTCCTGGGCACTGAGCTCAATGAATTTAATCGTAGATTTTTTGATGTATTGTACGATTTTCCAGTCCGTTTTGGTGAATTGGTTGGACATGCCGTCAATACGGGCCATTAAGGTAAATAGTTCATAGTTTTCTGTCATTTGAAATACAGCCTTCCTTTCAATCTTCCCGGAAAAGGGAAGCCGTCTTGTTATTTTGTAGTAGTTATGTAGTGAATTTCAGATTAAGTATATCATATTTCTAATTTATAATTCAATATTCCTTGATTAAAAAAGTTATAATTACAAAAAAGTAGCAAAATACATAAATAAAACTGTGAAAATAATATAAATACAATATTGACATAAAAAATGTAGTATGCTACAATTCGAATTACAAAAGGAAATACAAAACTGTTAAATGAGGAGGTACGATATGGAGAAACCGCAGATTTTGCTCTTAACTCACGGAGGCTGGGGAAAGGCGCTGACGGAAAGTCTGAAAATGATTATGGGAAGCGTTGATTTTGTTCATGAGATCCCGCTTCTTCCGGAGGTTACGTTTGCAGAGTATTACGCCATGGTGGATGAATATGCAGCCAGGATGCCGGAAAAATCCCTGATTTTTACGGATGTATTTGGCGGAACAACCACCAATGCAGGTGCAAAAATCGGACGGGAGCGGAATATTAAGGTGGTTTCAGGACTGAATGCGCCACTCATGATTGAGGCCTGTACCCAGATCCAGTACACCGGAGACTGCAACTTTGATGTGGTTTTGCAGCAGGGACAGTCATCAATCATTGATGTGATCAGTGAGGTCACAAAGTCAATGGGAAAGAAGGAGAGCTAAAATGGCAGAAATTGTATTATGCAGAATTGACAGCAGGCTGATTCATGGGCAGGTTATGACCAAATGGGTGAATCAGTCACAAGCCAATCGGATTGTTGTAGTAAGTGACAGTCTCGCTGCGGATGAATTTATGCTGGAGATCTACTTAATGTCTGCACCTGCAGGGGTTAAGGTAGAATGTTTAAGCAGGGCAGATGCAGTAAAGAATTGGAATGAAGACCAGTTTGGCAGCGGCCGGGTGCTTTTACTTCTTCCGGATTTAGAAAGCATGAAGGAAGTATACGACGGAGGAATTAAGGTCACTGATATTCAGGTAGGAGGGCTGGGGGGAGCTCCTAACCGGAAAGTGGTATTTCAGAATATCACTTTAGATGATGCAGATGTGGAAAAGTTGATTTCGTTACAGGGGGCAGGAGTAAAGATTATCTTCCAGACAATTCCGGAAGATGTACCGCAGGATTTTCACACCATTTTAAAAAAATACAATAACTAAGGAGAGTATGTTATGAGTGTGTTGATGTTAGCTGTATGTATGGGGTTCTATTACTGGTTCTGTCGTTTGAGATTTGGGTATACCTTTTCTTCCATGCTTCTGCAGCCGGTTGTCATCGGTGTTTTTGTAGGGCTTCTCACGGGAAATATGCCTCTGGCCATGAAGATTGGTGCCGGACTTCAGCTGGTTTACTTAGGGGTTACATCTACTCCCGGCGGCAATGTTCCCAGTGATCCTGCTCTTGCAGGATGTATTGCAATTCCTCTTGGAGTAATGTCCAACATGAGTCCTGAGGTTGCCATTGCTCTGGCAATTCCATTTGGAGTGATTGGAGTATTTGTGGATCAGTTAAGAAGAAGTACCAATGCAGTCTGGGTTCATATGGCAGACCGCTATGCGGAAAAAGCGGATACAAAAGGGATTTTAAGGGCAGCGTTTCTTTACCCGGCTATCGCAGGACTGGTAATCCGTTTTCCAATTGTATTTGCAATTGACTTTTTTGGTGTAACAGCAGTAGAGAAGCTGATTGCGGTTCTTCCTCAGTGGCTGATGCATTCCTTTGAAATCATGGGAGGAATTCTTCCGGCTCTTGGTTTTGCAATTACCTTATCCGTGATTGGAAAGAAGTCACTGATACCGTTCTTTATAACAGGATTTTTCGCAGTTATGTACTTAAAACTTGATACGATGGCTGTAGCAATTTTTGCAACCTGCGTTGCATTGCTGTTAGGTTTATTCCAGTTAAAGGAGGAGGCGATTTAAGATGGGAGAGCAGACACAGGTAAAAAAACTGAATAAAAAAGATATTACCAAATCCATGTGGATTTATTATGCCGGCGCAGAACTTTCCAATTCCTATGAGCGTTTGCAGAGTCTTGTATTCTGTGCGTCCATGACGCCGGTTTTAAAGAAGCTGTATGATACAGATGAGGAACTGAGTGCAGCCTTAAAACGCCACCTGGTATTCTTTAACACGGAAGGAATCTTCGGAGCTATTATCCAGGGAATTGCCATTTCCATGGAAGAACAAAAAGCCAATGGAGAGAATGTGACAGATGAGGCAATCACCGGTATTAAAACTGGTCTGATGGGACCGCTTGCAGGAATGGGAGATGCGATTGTATGGGCAGCAATCATGCCGATCATTATTTCTATCTTTCTTCCTTTTGCAAGCAGCGGTTCTGCGCTGGGAGGCATTCTGCCGCTGATTCTGTATCCTGCCATTACCATTGCCATCGCTTACTGGCTGATTCATAATGGCTACACATTAGGTAAAAAGTCAGTGGTATCACTGCTTCACGGCGGCAAGATGAAATCGATTATTTTTACTGCAAATGTGATCGGTCTTACCATGATGGGGGCATTATCCGCAAGCTACGTTACCATTTCTACGCCGCTGAAGTTTGGTTTTTCCAGCGGAACGCAGATTGTGGTTCAGGACATACTGAATACGGTAGCACCAGGTCTTCTTCCTCTGACAGCCGTGTTTATCATCTATTTTTATCTTAGAAAGAAAGGACCGTATTATAACAGAATTCTGCTTACAGTCGTGGCAGTATCTGTCATCACTTCTCTGCTTGGAATTCTTTAATGGTCTTAAGGAGTAATAATGGAAAACATATACAGTAAAAGCGGCCTTCAGGCCGTGATTAATGCTTCCGGAAGAATGACAAAGCTGGGTGTTTCCACCATATCGAAAGGTGTGGGGGAAACACTGGTGGAGGCAGCCGGCAACTATGTGGTAATAGACGATCTCTATGTCTATGCAGGCAGAAGAATTGCAGATCTCATTGGAACAGCGGATGCCTGTGTTACATCCAGCGCCTCTGCTGGAATTGCACTGGCAGTTGCCTCCTTAATCTGCGAAGGAAACTTACAGAAAGTAAAGCACCTCTATGACCTTCTGCCATCTGTTTCTAAAAGGGAAGTTATTCTTTTAAAAGGGCAGAATGTGGATTTTGGAGCTCCGGTTGCAGAGATGGTACAGATTGCCGGAGGAAAAATCGTTGAGGCAGGTTATGCCAACGGGGCTTCTGTTGAAGATATTGAACAGGCAGTAACAAAGGATACGCTGGCAATACTGTTTGTGAAATCCCATCACTGCGTTCAGAAGGAGATGCCAGATGCCAGATCAGTCATTGAGCTGGCAGGCCGTCTGGGGATTCCATGTATTGTGGATGCGGCAGCAGAAGAAGATTTAAAAATCTATGCAGCCATGGGCGCCGATTTTGTGAGCTACAGCGGAGCAAAGGCCATAGAAGGGCCCACCAGCGGTTTTGTTGCCTGTAAGACAAGAGAACTGGCAGACAACATGAGACTGCAGTACAAAGGCATCGGCAGAGCCATGAAGGTAGGAAAAGAGTGCACCATGGGACTTGTAACGGCAGTGGAGGAATATATTGCCGGGGGAAAGACAAGTCCTGTTTCCAAAGAAGAGCTGGAACGGTTTGCGGCCTGTGTAGGGGAGATACCAGGCTGCAAAACATCAATTATTAAGGATGAGGCAGGAAGAGAAATATTCCGCTGTAAAATTGATTTTAATCCTGAACTTTACGGGATGAATGCAAAAGATGTGGTAAGAGAGCTGCAGCGGGGAGATGTAGCCATCTTTACCAGAGATTATCAGGCAAATGTAGGTTCCATCGCAATTGATCCCAGGCCTTTAAACAGTGAGAAAGAACTGGAAATCATTGAACAGAGGCTTAAAGAGATCCACAAATCAGCAAATGGAGGGAAATAAAGGATGGAAGGATTGAATTTTTACAAAGGAAGAGTCTGCTTAAACTGCCTGACAAATTCCGTTGATAATGCTAAGGCAATTTATGAGGCTGCTGAGGGTCATGTTGCAGTCGGTATTTTGTCGGCAAATTATCCGGATGCGGAACATGCAGCGGAGGATATGAAACGATATCAGGAAGCGGTGGATAATAATATTTCCGTTGGTCTGGGTGCAGGAAATCCCGGACAGTGGAAAGCGGTTGCGGATATATCCGGGCAGATTAAGCCAAAACACATCAACCAGACCTTTACGGCAGGCGGATATACCAGAGCCAAAACAGGAGAGGGACCATTTTTAAATTCCATGGTTGCTCCCTGTGGTAAAGCGGGTTATGTTAAAATATCAACTGGTCCACTTAGTAAGGATATGGAGCCAGCAATCGTTCCGGTTAAAACTGCAATTGCAATGGCAAAGGAGCAGGGAGCCGATTCCTTAAAGTATTTTCCCATGGGCGGACTGAAGGTGAAAGAGGAGTATGAGGCGGTCGCCGCAGCCTGCGCAGAGAGCGGATTTGGACTGGAGCCAACCGGAGGAATTGATCTTGATAACTTCTCTGAGATCCTGAAGATTGCGGTTGATGCAGGAGTGGAACACATCATCCCCCATGTATATTCTTCGATTATTGATAAAGAAACGGGAGCTACAAGAATTTCCGATGTTGTGAAACTTTATGATATGATACGGAAGATTTTAGTTTAAAAATATAACCTCAGTGCAAACCGTGGTTTGCACTGAGGTCATAATCTAGCATTTGAACATAGTCGGACATTATATGCCCATTTGCCCATCATGTGATTCTAAAATCACATTCAGCCATTTGCCACAATGTGGGCAATAAGCCAATCCAGCTGATTATGCGGTCTGTATGTAAATTTAACTTCTGGACAATCCGTCCAGAAGTTAAATAATATTATCTGTTTATTTGCCAATAGCCTTTACGGCCAGAACCAACTCTTGTGATTCTACCGCTTTCTCTCAGTTCCTTCACAATTCGGCTTATCTTTCGTGTGCTGTAAGAAGACTTTCGACTGAGTTCTTTTGCGGTGATCGTTGGCCGCTCTGCGATTAGCTTCAATACCACATCATCGCCAATTTCATCGCCAATTTCATCGCCAATTTCATCGCCACGAATATTTTTGTTTTTATTGATCACTTCTGCAAAAGGAAACACAACCTTAATAAAATGTTCTGAAATTTGAAAAATGCTTTTATCGTATACTTTGAGAATGCGGCTCATACCGGAACCAAGCTGTTCCACTAATCCAACATCTTTAAATACACGCATCAATTCACGATTTCTTGGCATACTGGAACAGCTGAAGAAATCTTCTCGGCTTTGTAACGGTATCAATCCACCATAAGAAGTCATTACAACCCTGTCGCTAAAAATTTCAAATACCGGTGGTATTTCGTGAGTGAAATCGTTGTGAACAATACAGTTCACAATCGCTTCACGCATAGCTACTGAATTAATCAAATTTTTTTCAATTCGTTTGGTGCTGGTCACTTTTGTATGGGTCACATTTTCTATCTTCATTTTATCCAGAACGCTGTTTGCTGCCTTGACAAGAGAACAGTAACCATATTCCTCATTCTCAATTAAGTCCACCTTATCCGTGCCTGCATACTTTGCAACCTTAATGGAAACACCATTTTCATCTGCAAGCAAATAGGCAATGTAATTATATTTGTCATCTGGCGTAAAAGTTCCAGACTATTTGCAAATTGCTGATTCAGCTCTAATCCACGCTCTTGATAATAAATTTTCAGTTGGGCAAACTTTAAATCCTGCCGTGGTGATGGAATATTGCGAAGTGTTGTATGAATGCGTCTTGCATATAAATCATCAATCATAGCAGTTGGCATAGGTTGGCTGGAAGTTCCGATTCTGGTATAACAACCGCTTGGTGACATTCCCTGGCTCTTGATGTAATATGGTTTTTCAAGTCCGCTGGAAACTAATACTTTTATAACAGACACACCCCCGACAACTTCGGTTACTATATCAAACAGTCCAAGCGTTGATGGTAAAATATTGTTCTTGATTCGGTCAGCAATTTTAAGCTGCGTAGAATCTATTTCCATAGTGCCTGTTGGATGTCCTTTATCATCCAGGCCGATATACAAAATTCCACCTTCTTGATTATTCAAAAAAGCTACGATTTCTTTTTCCATTTTGTCGTTTAGTATACTTTTGAACTCTATACGATTACTTTCTTGTAACATAAACTAACCTCCTAGTCAGATTAATCTTATAATAGCTCATATATCCAAACAAGCCAAGCTAAGTCGTGCCAGAATAATGGCAGATTTACACATATAAGTAATATATTTTTATTTGTCTTTATTTCAACGGGCAAACTACTCGATTATCATTCATTTCTGTATTCACTGGGGCTGATTCCGTAAACATGCTTAAAGGTTTTACTGAAATGAAACGGATCAAGGTAACCGGTGAGCTGGCTTACATCGGCAATGGACAATTCCGGATTGCGCAGAAGCTGCCTTGCAATATTAAGTCTGTAGTTTCTCAAATATTTGGAAGGAGTAATCTCTGTGTATTTGAAAAATATTTTGCTTAAATAGGGAACTGAAAATCCAAATTCGGAAGCCAGTGTGGTAAAATCAATCTGAGTCTGATAGTTCTTATGAATATATTCTTTTATCAGTTCCACTATTTCTTTTGCCCTGTTTGAGGAGTGAAGCAGTGTGACGGAGTCAAAACGGTCCTGGGTTGCAAGAAGTTTTGTCTCCAGGGCAGCCAGAGTCTTTTCCAGTTCCTCGTAATTGACTGGCTTCAGTAAATAATCGCTCACTTCATACCGGAGTGCTTCTTTTGCGTATTCAAAATCTGTATAGCCGCTTATGATTACACACAGGATAAAGGGATATGTTTCGTGTATATTCCGGACTAACTCAAGTCCATCCATCTCTGGCATCCGTATGTCTGTGAAAATCACATTGGGCAGATGCTCTTTGGCCATATTCAGTCCTTCAAGGCCATTTGTTGCAATGGCCGTTACCTTAAAGGAGGTATTTAACTGTTCGATTCTTCTGGCTATGTTTCTGGCAATTAAGGCTTCATCTTCTACGATTAAAACAGAATATTTCAAGAGATCATTCCTCCTATGACAACAATGGCACCATGGGGTACATTGTTGCTCAGCTTAAATATATGATTGCCCCGGTAAAGAATTTTAAAACGGATATAAATATTCATGAGTCCCATACCGTCTATTTCCAGATTGGGCAGAACGCCGTTTTTCTCTATCAGGTCTATCTGGTCTTTCAGCCTTTCTAAATCTTCACTGGAAAAGCCTGGTCCGTTGTCCCGGATCTGCAGCTCCCAATAGGTGCTTGTCATGATACCCAGAATTTTTACATTCCATGGAGGGCTTGATTTGGTGGAATATTTGATGGCATTCTCCACGATCAGCTGAAGGCAGAGCTTGGGAAGCCGGACCTGATGCATTTTATCCGGTATGTCAAATTCAAATTGAAGAGAGTCACAGTATCTGACCTTCATGCATTCCAGATAATCACGGGTATGGTCAAGTTCATCTTTTAACAGAACCATCTGCTCACTGTCTGAGGAGATATAACGCAGGATTCTGGATATGGTCTGACACATGAGGATGATTTCGCTGTTCATGTTCTCATCCGCCATGGCCTGAATGGTTGCCAGAGAATTATAAAGAAAATGAGGGTTCATCTGAGCCTGAAGTGCCAGCATTCTGGATTGCATATCGCTGTTTTGAAGCTGAAGTTCCCGCTCCATTGATTTTCTTGCCTGTCTCTGCATTTTTAAGAAAGCCTGGTATAAGGTGTTCACCTCTGTGATATTAATTTCCATGTCCTCAAATTCAGTTGTATCTTTTTCCTCTCCGGTCAGCTGGAATGCCCGTACCTGATGGTAGATCTTATAAAGCGGAGTGGCAATTCTCCGGGAAATCAGATAAGACACCATAACGGTTATTACCATGACGGTAAACAGAAGTATGAAAGCTGTGTTTAAGTACTGATGGACCGGCTGCATCAGCATACGGTTATCAATCACAAGTGCTGTAGTAAAACCGGTATAGTCTGATGAAGAAAAAATGACGTATTTATTTTCCGCTTTTAAATAAATGGGGGCTGCGCCAGAGCTTTGGGAGGGGCTGTTTTGCTGCGCCTGAATCAAATCATAATAACTGTCTGGTGTGCCGCTGCTTCCGGTTGAATAGATGGCTTTTCCTTCCGGATTGAAAATGTATACGTCTTCTTTATAGGGACTGTTAAACGTATTTATTGTATTTGCTATGCTTTTGAAGGATTTTTTAACTTCTACAATGCCCTGTGGGATGTTGAGCGGGCTATAATACATGCGGCAGAGTGAGACAAAATAATTATCACCGGAATAGGAATAAAAGCGGCCCAGGGTGTCGTCCTTATCGCAGTAAATAAACTTCATTCCTTTAGCCTGAACTACCTTGCTGCACCAGTCTTTTTCAGTCACCCGTTCTTTTGATGCAGTATTATCAAGTCCCACTCCAAACTTACCGTAATCGAGGGAATAGAGGTAAGTCTGGTCCGCGGGGGAATTGGGACCGATCATGGCGATTATAAGGTCAAACAGGATTTTGGTGTTATTGATATTTTCGTAAATTTCGTTTGAGCTTAAGGTGTTGTCCTGATAGTTGACATAGATACTAAATTTTTCTTTAATCAGGTTGGAATAAATGATATTCTGAGATACAGTATCAAGGTCATGGATAACAGAATCGAAGCTGCCCATGATCATGGCGGCGTTATTTTGAAGGGAAGAAAAGGCATTTACCTTTATCTTGCCGGTTTCACTGATGACTGTGTGAACCGTGAATGCCAGGATTACTGCAATGAATAAAGCAGTATAGGGAAGGAAAAGTGTTGACATTATGTTGCGTTTCTTAACATTCTTTGTTTTATTTGCTGCCATTTTAAATTCTTCTTTCCTGGAGATTATTCTGCTGGTTAAAAATATACATGAAAACAGATCGAAATGTTCATTCAAAAATGTCTATATTACACTATATAATACAGGTAACATGATAAAAGTCAACAATTAATTTTGGGGAGGTATTTTTTATGAAGTTAAAAAAATTAGCTGTATTAAGTCTTGCTCTGGCCGCTGCCCTTGCTTTTTCCGGCTGTTCAAAAGAGGAGAACGTGTCGCAGAAAGGCACAGCTGCAGGAGAAAGCGCATCTGCAGAAGCAAAGACATCTGCCGCACAGGATAAAGGCGGCGTTACTCTTTCTTTTATGGCGAGCCAGGACTGGATTCAGGATGCGGAAATTGAGCTGTCCAAAAAATTTACTGAGGAAACAGGAATCAAGGTTGATTATCAGATCATTCCTTCCGACCAGTATGTGAACCTTCTTATGACAAAATTAAACACTGGGGAGTGTACGGACATCTTTGGCGCACAGAGCGGTAAATTTGATATTAAAGCACAGATCAATGTGGAGAAAAATGCGGTTGATTTAACGAAAACATCATGGGGAAACCAGGTAGAACCACTGGTAGCTGATCAGCTGTCGGTAGACGGAAAGCTGTATGGACAGCCGATTCAGGATGTATCTTCTGTATGGGCAATCGGTTATAACAAACAGATTTTCAAAAAGCTGAATCTGGAAATACCAAAGGATTATGCAAGCTTTCAGAAAGCTTGCGATACCATTAAGGCGGCAGGAATCACTCCCGTCTATGAGTGTGTGTCAGATGGCTGGCATCATACATTATGGCTGCCTGAGGCAGGAGTTGAGGCTGAAACTGCAGAGCCGGGTATCGTAGATAAATGGAACAGCAACCAGGTACCATTTAAAGGAAATGCAACCTTAATGACAATTTTAGACCAGATGAATGACATGGTTGCAAAAGGTTACTGGGGAGATGACTATATGTCCAATACCTATGCGGATTCAGCGAAAAACATCGCCTCCGGCAACTATGCAATGACAGTAGCCAATCAGGGGTTTGGAGTCGAAGTCAATAAGGTTAATCCTGAAATAGCAGCAGATGACATTGGTTATTTCGTAATTCCGCTGGCTGACAACCAGACATTAAATGTTAACCCGGCAGGTCCTGCAAGATTCATATTCAGCGGTTCCAAACACGCAGCTGAGGCGCAGCAGTATTTAGAGTTTTTAGCCAAGGAGGAAAATCTTAAGTACCTCACTGAAAATGTAGGCAAGTTCAACAAACTTCCATTTAATAATGCTCCCAGCATGTATACGGAAACAATTCAGGATTTTTACAACAGATATGACAAAAAGGGAACTGTAATCCAGACAGCTGTAAAATATGTGAATCCTCAATGGAGTGAGATGGGAGCCAACTTGTCTGCCATGATCGTTGGAGAAATGACTCCGGAAGAAGTACTGTCATCTATTGATGAAGTGAGAGCTCAGCAGGCAAAGGCAGCAGGCGATCCCGCCTGGAAATGACAGCATGGAAGATCAGTTGAAAGAGAGTGAATACTATGAATAGAAAAAAGATATATCCTACGTGGTTTGCGGCTGGGGCATTACTCTTATACTCGGTGTTATTTGTCCTTCCCGGAGTGATTGGAATCGGTTATTCCTTTACAGACTGGTCATCTTATTCAGACCAGTTGAAATTTGTGGGGCTGGAGAATTTTAAGACTGTATTTTCAGCTGATGGAAATTATCTAAAGATTATGAAAAACACTTTGGTATTCACTCTTGGAACAACTGTAATAAAAAATATACTGGGACTTGCACTTGCAGTTCTGCTTACAAAGTCCATTCGCTTTTTGAATTTTCACAGGGGGATCATGTTTATGCCCTCTGTGCTGTCCACTCTGATCCTGGGAATGATTTTCACCTCCATTTTAAATCCGTCAACCGGGTTGTTAAACACATTTTTCCGGAGTATCGGGCTTGGAGGTATTGCAAAACCGTGGCTTACAAGTCCGGCATACGCATTCAAATCGGTGATGGCGGTGGATATCTGGCGGGGAACCGGATACATTATGACAATTTTAATTGCCGGAATCCTTTCCATATCTTCGGATTATTATGAGGCCTGCAGCATTGATGGTGCTTCCGGCTGGCAGAAGTTTCGATTCATCACATTACCCCTGCTGTTGCCGACACTGGCAACAACCACTGTTTTAAATGTCATATATGGACTTAAGGTCTTCGACATGATCTATGCTTTAACAAATGGAGGCCCGGGAAAGGCGACCACGGAGGTTCTTTATACGGCAGTATTTAAAAAATTCGGTACTGGCCAGTATGCCATAGGTACGGCCCTTTCCTCCGTAATGTTTTTATTCATGGTGTTTATCGGATTCTTTATGATCCGCCTGATGACGAAAGACGAGGTGCAGGAATAATGAAAACAAAAAAGAAAGCAGCCGCTGCAGCAGTAAATGCAGCGGCGTGGCTCATAACGGCAATTTGCCTTGTTCCCATGCTGCTGATATTGTTAAATTCTTTTAAAGACAGTCTGGAAGCTTCAGAGATGAATCTAAAGTTTCCGGCACTTCCGCTGCAGTGGGGCAATTTTTTGGTGGTAATTGAAAAAGGAAAGCTTCTTACCTCTTTTATGAACAGCTGCATCTATTCCGCAGTCAGTGTGTTTCTATGCACCGTGCTTGCATCTATGGCCTCTTATGTATTTTCAAGGAACCGTTCCAGATTAAACCGTTTTCTCTATCTTTATATGGTTCTGGGAATTACCATGCCAGTTAATTATGTGGCATTGACAAAAGTTATGATGTTTCTTACACTAAATAATACAAGACTTGGAATTGTGCTTTTATATACGGCTATGCAGCTGCCATTTTCGGTGTTTCTGATCCATGGATTTGTGGCAAAGCTGCCGGCGGAACTTGATGAAGCGGCAGTCATTGATGGCTGCTCACCGGTGAGACTGTTTGTTTCTGTTATTCTTCCTCTCTTAAAGCCGGCTGTTGCCACGGTGATCGTACTGACCTTTTTAAATACCTGGAATGAATTTGTTTCACCCCTGTATTTTTTAAGCAGTTCTTCAAAGTGGCCGATGACATTGTCCGTATATAACTTTTTCGGTATGTATTTTAAAGACTGGAATCTGGTTTGTGCAGATATTCTGCTGACCAGTCTTCCTGTAATCCTGGTGTATTTACTTGGGCAAAAATATATTGTATCCGGTATGACTGCCGGAGCAGTGAAAGGATAACTTTATGTCAGAGAATAATAGCGGGACGGTTGTAATAGAAGCAGGGGGAGTGACCCTGACTTATCGGAATATTGCATCAGACATTATACATTGCAGATGCAGCAAACATGGGCAGAAGCAGGTAACCTCCCCTCTGGGAATCCAACTGCCGCAGCAGGGGAAACTGGACTATGAGAATACGGAAATTTCTTCTTTTTTGGGAAATGGCCGGATTAATGGGGAAGTTGACATAAGATCCGGTAAGGTGCGCTGGACTCTTACCGGATCAGGAAAGCTGCTTTTTGAGGAAACAGGAAGGGAGCTGGAAGAGATTCCGGTCTTTCATTACACAACAAGCGGGGAAAGTCCGGATGTTTCGAGGGTAAAAACGGTAGACGGAGAAAGGAATTTTATTAATAATCTGGTTTGCCGTCAGGTGCGGACTGCTTACCGGGGAAAACTGTATTTTAACTGGCAGGAGAAGGAACGGATTCACGGCATGGGACAGGGAGAGGAAGGTATCTATAATTACAGAGGAACTACCCAGTATCTGTACCAGCATAACATGAGGAGTCCGATCCCGTTTCTCGTATCAGACCGGGGATATGGTATCTTATTTGACTGCGGATCATTAATGACGTTCAATGATGACTCCCGGGGTTCCTATGTTTATTTTGATACGGTGGATGAGCTTTCCTACTATATTATACAGGGATATAATCTGGATGAAATAATTTCAGGCGTCAGAAGACTGACCGGTCAGGCGCCTATGCTGCCCAAGTGGTCTTTTGGGTATATTCAGTCAAAAGAGGCTTATCATACTCAGGAAGAACTTCTGGATGTAGTAAATGAATATAGAAAAAGGGAAATTCCAATTGATGGAATTGTACAGGATTGGAATACCTGGGAAGATGGAAAATGGGGGAATAAGATTCTGGATAAAACCCGTTATCCGGATTTCTCCTCTGCATTAAAGGATCTTCACAGGAAACACGTTCATGTAATGGTTTCCGTTTGGCCCAGTATGAGCTCCAATGGTGAGAATTATAAGGAATTCCTAAATAACAACCTGCTTTTAAATGATTTTTCCACTTATGATGCGTTTAGTCCGGACGGAAGAAAAATGTATTGGAAGCAGCTTGAGCAGGAACTTTTTTCTGCGGGTGTGGATGCGTGGTGGTGTGATTCCACAGAGCCATTCAGCGGACCTGACTGGAAGGGCAGTTATAAAAAGGAACCCTGGGAGAGATATTTGCTAGTTGGGGAAGAACATAAGAAATACTTAGATCCAGGGGCTGCAAATCTATACGGCGCAGTTCATGCCAGAGGAATTTATGAGAATCAGAGGAAAAGCTGTGGGGATAAGCGGGTTTTAAATCTCACCCGTTCCGGCTATGCAGGTTCTCAGGCTTATGGCACTGTTCTCTGGTCAGGAGATATCTGCGCAACCTGGGAAACATTCCAAAAGCAGATTAGGGAGGGACTGAACTTCTGCATGAGCGGACACCCTTACTGGACCCTGGATGCAGGTGGTTTCTTTGTGGTAAAGGACAACTGGAAGAAGCGGGGGTGCGGTTGTCATAATGATCCGGAGCCAAAATGGTTCTGGCAGGGCGGATATGAGCTGGGAACAGAAGATGCGGCGTACCGGGAGCTTTATGTGAGATGGCTCCAGTTTAGCGCATTTCTTCCCATGTTCCGTTCCCATGGAACCGATACTCCGAGAGAAATCTGGAATTTCGGGGAACCTGGAACCATGTTTTATGATGCGCTGGAGAAATGTATTCGACTGAGATACCGGCTATTGCCATACACCTATTCGCTGGCAGGAAAGGTGATGCTTCGTGATTATACCATGTTCCGCAGCCTTCTGTTTGATTTCCCGGAGGATGAGACTGCCTGTGAAATGGGTTCCCAGTTCATGTATGGGGACTCCCTGTTGGTTTGCCCTGTAACAGAACCTATGTATTATGAGCCGGAAAACTGCAGATTAGAGTCAAAGAAGCAGTGGAACTGCTATCTTCCCTCTGGTTTTTGCTGGTATGATTTTCAGACCGTAGAAAAGTATGAAGGCGGACAGTGGGTTACAGTGGAAGCGTCACTTGACCGCATACCGGTCTTTGTGCGGGAAGGTGGGATTATCCCGATGGAGCAGGGACTTCAATATACGGGAGAAGCCGTGGACAGCCCATTTGAATTCTATGTATATGAAGGAAAAGATGGATTTTTTGAATTGTACGAGGATGCAGGAGATGGGTATGAATACGAAAGCGGAACGTATAACCTGATACCGGTCTCATGGAATGATACCGGGAAGGAACTGTGTATGGGTGAAAGCAGGTTTGTATTTTCCCAGTCTGTATCCGGACGTACCTGTATAGTTTATACTTCTTCAGGAAGAACAAAGATTTTTTCTTATAATGGTAAGGAAATAAAAATAAAGCTGGAGGATGTGGGTTCTGAGGGCGGAACCTGCTGAATCAATGTGCAGTTAACCGGAGAAATGTACAAGTGAACAGTGTACATTTCTCCGGTTTTTGTGGCAACAGATTTTATAGTTTGATTGAATACACCATCAGCTGAAGCTCTTTTGGTGTTTCAGCTTTCCCGTAATAATTGGAAAAGGTCTGTTTTATCACCATATTTCTTTCCTTTAAAATCCCATCCAGCTCCTTATGGGAATAAAGCCTGATCGGATCCCCAAAGAAGTTATCCGGTTTGACCATGGGATCTCCATAAGTGATGGTTTTACCGCCGTACAGCATGATTTTTGTTTCCCTGTTCCACTCAAACCGGGAGAGAGAAAGGGCATTTTCACCTGCCTCCCAGCTGGTGGCTGGAAAATATAATTCTGCATATTCAGCATTGCATATATCCATAAAGTGTTTTCCACCAGGTTTTAATGCTTTTGCTATCACATCAAAAATCTTTAAATTCTCATTCTCATTTTCCAGATAACCAATGGCTCCGTCTGCTAAGTTTAACACAGCATCGAATTCCTGATCAAATTTAAGTTCACGGATATCAGAAAGAATGAACTGGGCGTTTAACCCTTCTGCTTTTGCTGTATTTTCTGCATCTGTTATATAGTCTTTGGTAATGTCTGCTCCCACAACTTTAAATCCTCTTCTGGCCAGTTCCAGACTATGTCTTCCGAAACCACATGCCAGATCCAGAATACGCTGGTTTTTTCTCAAGCCTAATGTATCAATAATAAAGTCAGTCTGTTGTCTGGTATCCTCCACCCACGAATGATTTTTTATATCCAGGCTCCATATTTTTTTATACCAGTCTGATTCTTTCGCTATCACTTATATTTCCTCCAATTTTTTTATTGCCGGCATAATTATATTAATCTAAAAAATGGAAATATTGTAGACTTGAATTGAAAAATATGGTATGATTGATAATAGAGTGCGGCTATATGCAGGATACTTGTATTGTGCATATTCGACAAAAAGATACAGGAATTTTATCGGATATGTATATAGATCTCCATAGATATACATGATATACTGTACCTAGAAAATAGATGTGTAGTTTGTGACTGGTAAGGCAGGCAAGATCTACAGGGTTGATATCACATGTTAGCAGAATGTGATAAGTGGTCCTGGTAGCTTGTCTATTTTTTTTATCTGAAGGGGCTTATGAAGATAGAGAAGGTTCTGAATAATAATATGGTATTAACTTATAATACTGAGGGAAAAGAAATCATACTGAAAGGGAAAGCCATCGGCTTTGGTAAGAAAAAAGGCGATGAAGTGGACCACAAACTGGTAGAGCGTGTCTTTATTCAGAACGATAAGCGTGACGCCCGCCATTTTGAAGAATATTTTGCAAAACTTCCTCAGGAATACTGGGAGATCAGCGAGCAGACGGCTGATTATGCAAAGAATGAGTTTGGCATGCAGCTGGATTCCAGGATCATACTGACGATCTGTGATCATATTGCAGGAGCGGTTGATCGTTATAAGGAAGGAATTATCCTTCGCAATGCCATGCTATGGGAAGGAAAACGGTTCTATCCCAGTGAATTTAAGGTCGGTCAGTATGCGGTTGATTTAATCCGAAGAAGGCTTAATATTTCCATGGAAGAGGATGAAGCCATGTTTCTGGCATTTCACTTTGTCTATGGTCAGAACAAGAGGCAGGAGCCTGATAATCTGGAGTTAATAACCGGTATTATCCGTGATATTGTGGATATCGTTGAGGCTGCCTATCAGGTGAAACTTAATACGGAAACCTGGGATTACAGGCGTTTCGTAACACACATTCGATTTTTTGCTCAGCGTATGCTTCAGAACAAGCAGTATGAATCCACGGATGATGAGTGGTATCAGCTTTTGAAGAATAAATACCGCAAATCATACAACTGTATTGTTAAAATAGCTGATTATATCCATGACCGGTACTATTATGAGATGGACCGGGAAGAGATGATGTATCTGATGATTCATATAGAAAAAGTGACGAGAGAACTGACTTAGTTGGTTTAAGAGCACAGTAAAAACAGAGAGTTGGGATTGTTACCGGACTGGAAGTCCGGGCAGGACCCTGCACATAAAGCGGCTGCGGTAGAAGGCAGTCTGCTTTTAGCAGGGTCTTTTTTTGTAACTTATTTTGAATGAACAGGTTTCGATTCCAGATACCTTTTCAGATAGACTAAAAAATAACCTTATAAAAGGGGGAAAATTTTATGGCATTAAATTTTGCTAAAACCGCTGAGACAATATTAGATAAAGTCGGCGGAGAAAAAAATGTATCAGGACTGACACACTGCATGACACGTCTGCGGTTTGTATTGAAAGATTCAGCAATCCCGAAGGATGCAGACGTTGAAAAGATTCCTGGTGTCATCCGGGTAATACGCCAGGGCGGACAATACCAGGTTGTAATTGGAAATGAAGTCAGCAATGTTTACAAAGAACTTTTAAAACTGGGGCATTTTGAAGAAAGTACAGGCTCAGCAGCAGGCGGTTCCAAGGAGAACTTATTCTCACGGCTTTCGGGATTTATTGCGGGCTGTATGACACCGCTTCTTCCTGCCATGCTTGGCTGCGGTATGATTAAGGTAGTTCTGACACTTCTTACTACATTTAGTCTGATTGACAGCACAGGCAGCACCTATATTATTTTAAATGCAGCAGGAGATGCATTCTTTTACTACATGCCAATATTGCTTGCCATGACAACAGCAAAACGCCTGGGTTCTAATATTTACCTTGCAATGGTAGTGGCCGCATTAATGATTCATCCAAACATTACAGCTCTTTTGGCACAGGGAAATACCACATATTTTGGATTGCCGGTAACAGCAGCCTCGTATCCCTCATCTGTATTGCCTGTATTGCTGATTGTACCGCTTATGGGTTATGTGGAGAGATTTGCAGATAAAGTCTGCCCAAGCCTGGTCAAAGTATTTTTGAAGCCTTTACTTGTTGTTTTTATTACAATTCCCATTGCTCTCATTGTAGTTGGACCAATCGGAAGCATCCTTGGTAATTACCTGGCTTCTGGTATTAATTTGTTATACAGTAAGGCAGGCTGGCTTGCAATTATGATACTTTCTGCCGGTATGCCGTTTATCGTAATGACAGGTATGCATTATGCATTAATTCCAATTGCATTAACCGGTCTTTCCAGTTTGGGATTTGATGCAATCTTAATTGTTACCATGTTCTGTTCTAACTTAGCACAGGGCGGTGCGTCTTTAGCAGTTGCAGTACGCACGAAAGACAAAGATGCAAGATCTACAGCATCTGCGTCAGGCATTTCTGCAATTATAGCCGGTGTAACAGAGCCCGCTATGTATGGTGTTACATTAAAATATAAGACTCCAATGATCGCTGCTGTAATCGGCGCCGGTGCTGCTGGTCTTTATGCAGGAATCACGCATCTGGTAGCTTATTCCATGGGAGGATCTCCATCCGGATTATCTTTAATTCAGATGATTGGCGGAACAGGATTCGGGAACTTATTAAACGGTGTGGTAACGCTTGCTATATCACTGGTGGTTTCCTTTGTTATGACCTTAGTCCTTTATAAGCCGGAATTAAAAGAAGAATCACCAGAAGAAATCATCGAAGTTCCTGTTCCGGAGAAGAGGACACTGGTAGAAACAATTGAACTGGAAAGCCCATTAAGCGGAGATGTAATTCCGCTGAGTCAGGTAGAGGATGCAGTATTTGCCGGCGGGGTTTTAGGAGAAGGTCTGGCAATTATACCTTCTGAAGGAAAAGTATATGCTCCTGCTGATGGGGTAATCAGTGCAGTTGTCGATTCCAAACATGCAGTAGGAATTACCACAGATACAGGAGTTGAAATATTGATTCATGTAGGTCTTGATACCGTTCAGCTGGGAGGGGAAGGCTTTACACTTCACTGCAAAGCTGGTGACAAGGTGAAAAAAGGAAGTCTCCTTCTTGAATTTGATATAAATAAAATTAAAGAAGCCGGTTTCCCGGTTACCACTCCGGTTCTGGTATCCAATATGGTAAACTTCGTCAGCCTGAAGACCACCGATAAAAAGCAGGTGAAAACAGGTGAAACTTTATTAACAATTGTCTGATTATTGAAAGAGGTGTAAGATGTCTGTATTTTCTGATAACTTTTTGTGGGGAGGCGCAGTAGCAGCCAACCAGTGTGAGGGTGCCTGGGATGTAGACGGGAAGGGAATATCTGCTTCCGATGTATGTACCGGAGGTTCCCATACAAGATCCAAGCGGATTACAAGGACTTTGGAGCCTGACACCTTTTACCCAAGCCACGAAGCCATTGATTTTTATCATCACTATAAAGAAGATATTGCTCTGTTTGCAGAGATGGGATTTAAAGTATTCCGTTTCTCCATTGCCTGGACCAGGATTTTTCCTACAGGCATGGAGGAGGCTCCAAACGAAAAAGGACTTGCTTTCTATGACCGTGTGATCGACGAATGCAGAAGCCATAACATTGAGCCTCTCATTACCATCTCTCATTATGAGATGCCATTTGCACTGACAGAAAAATATAACGGATGGTCCTCCAGGGAGTGCATTGATTTATTCGTGAGATATGCTGAGACGCTGTTTAAGCGTTATAAAGGAAAGGTGAAGTACTGGCTGACATTCAATGAAATTAATGCCGGAACAATGCCTATGGGAGGTTTTCTCTCTCTTGGTATTTTAAATGAAGGAACTACGGATTTCACCAATCAGGTAGATAATCCACAGCTCCGCTACCAGGGACTGCATCATCAGTTTGTTGCCAGTGCCCTGGCTGTTAAGGCAGGACATGAGATTGATCCTGACTGTAAAATTGGTTGTATGATATGTCATATTACCACCTATCCAATGACCTGTAATCCGGATGATATTCTGGAAGCTCAAAAAAGAAACCAGATCTTAAACCAGTTCTGTGGAGATGTTCAGGTTCGTGGTGAGTATCCTAAGTTCATGGATCGTTATTTCAAAGAAAATGGCCTTGAAATTAAGATGAAACCAGGGGATTTAGAGATTATTAAAGAAGGCTGTGTGGATTATTATACATTCAGCTACTATATGTCCAACTGTGCATCCGCTGATCCGGATCTTGAAAAAACCTCCGGCAATTTAATGGGCGGAGCTAAAAACCCCTATCTGGAATCAAGTGACTGGGGCTGGCAGATTGATCCTAAGGGCCTGCGTTATACATTAAACGAGCTTTATGGCCGCTATCAGATTCCGCTCATGGTTGTTGAAAACGGTCTGGGCGCTTATGATAAGAAGGAAGAAGACGGAAGCATTCAGGACGATTACAGGATCAGCTATTTAAAGAAGCACATCGAGCAGATGCGTGAGGCTGTTGCTGACGGCGTGGATTTAATGGGTTATACGCCATGGGGCTGCATTGATCTGGTCAGTGCTTCCACAGGAGAAATGGCAAAACGTTACGGTTTCATCTTTGTTGAGAAATACGATGACGGAACCGGAGATTTATCCAGAAAGAAGAAAAAATCTTTTGACTGGTATAAGAAAGTAATTGAAACCAATGGAGAAGTATTGGATTAATTTAACTGGGGAGTTAACAATATGAAAAAAAGAGGTTTGGCAGCCGGTCTTGTTTTAATGGCTATGGTTATGGCAGCAGGCTGTGGCAGTCCTGCAAAGACAGAAACAAATGCTTCGCAGACAACAGCTGAAGTAACAGCCGAAACTACGGCAGCAGCGATATCCGCTGCGTCAGGCGATACAAAAGATGGAGCCGCAGTGGTTACGACCGCATACGGTCCGGTAAAAGGGGTACAGGAAGGGGAGCTCCTGACCTGGTACGGGATTCCATACGGAAAGGCGCCGGTGGGTGAATTAAGGTGGCAGGCACCGTCTGCACCTTCTATCTGGACGGAGGAATTAAACTGTACCGAAGCATCACAGCCTGCAATCCAGCTTTCCGGCACTGAGGTAAAGGGAAGCGAGGACTGTTTGAAGCTTGATGTATATGCAAAAGAGGGAAGTAAAAAGCTTCCTGTGCTTGTATTCATTCACGGAGGCAACAACCAGACCGGAAAGGCAGGGGAAATTCCCGGAGCTGATCTGGTAAAGAATGATAACTGCATTTATGTTTCAGTGGATTACCGTCTCGGGCTTTTAGGTTTTAACTGCCTGCCGGCATTAACAGCCGGGGAGAATGGTACCGGAAACTTTGCAATGCTTGACATTGCCTATGCTCTTGACTGGGTTAAGGAAAACATTGAAGCATTTGGCGGAGATCCGGACAATATTACCATATCAGGATTCTCAGCTGGAGGCCGTGATGTAATGGCAATGCTGATCAGTCCGCTGTTTAAGGGTAAATTTCAGAAGGCTATTGCATTCAGCGGAGGCATGACCACTGCACCGGAAGATTTAAGTGGGAAGAAGATTGCGAAAGCAATAGCACCGCTTGCTGTTGAGGATAAGAAGGCTGCAGATGAAGATGCCGCTTATCAGTGGCTGATGTCGGACGCAGCTGATGTAAAGGAATATCTTTATTCTATTTCAGCTGAGCGTCTGGCACCT
This sequence comes from Bacillota bacterium, assembly GCA_023460575.1. GTDB lineage: Bacteria > Bacillota > Clostridia > Lachnospirales > Lachnospiraceae > Lacrimispora. Next base: position 4,958 of record JAEWPQ010000048.1, on the reverse strand, counting down.
CTTATGGGGAATGCAGCAATCCGAATGAGTGTATTCCCTCATCTCTACCAGGATGGGGTTGTAATTCCGGAAAACGGCTTCGATACGACTGATTACAACAGCGTTCCTCTTATGATGCTGACCGGAAGCTCTGAGTTCTCCCTGTTCTGTCTGGGGGATGGTTATTTTAAAAGCAATGACATGACAGGATATTCAGAGGATGAGATTAAGGCAGCCAAAGCATTTGCCAGCAAATACGGAAGTGATATGTACCGGATCTTTAATGCACAGGAAAGTGCGGTGAAGATGTCTGACCACTATCAGTCGGACATTTACATCTGCCAGGTTAATTACGGCAGTGAACAGTCTTCAATTAAAGATCTGGGAGACTATGGTGCGTTCCATGGCATTTTTGTACCCATGCTTTCTTCAAAGCACAACTATCTGGAGTTTTTCCCTGATGCATTTGGTAAGACAGGCTATCAGGACATGGCAAAGCAGTATAACAGTTATCTGGCAAACTTCTTGAAATCAGGAGATCCTAATGGTGAGGGACTGGCAGCATGGAGCAGCTGGGCACCGGATAAAAAGGTATCCATGGTATTTGATGCCACGGAAAACGATGCAGTTGTGGAGGAGAAAGATGTAACCACTACGTATCAGGACATCATGGCAGCCATGGATCAGGATACCAGTGTTTCTCCGGGAATTAAGGAGAAGATGATAAAAAATGTTTTAAACGGACGCTGGTTCAGCAGCGCACTTGATGAGCATTACGGCAATAAGAGCCTTTGGAGTGACATAAAATAAAGGCTTATAAAGAGATTTGTATTTCCTGAGAAACCGGGAGTTACGAATCTCTTTTTTTGTGGTACTATATGAGGAGAGGTATGTTTTTTTACGAATGAAAATGTAGAGGCGGAAATTATTCTCTTATATTTCCATAGAAGATTTTATATAATCGAATCATAGAAATACGGCTGACAGGGGGAATCAGACATGGTTAAAATATTTCTTGCTGAGGATGAAAAAATCGTCCGTGAAGGAATTAAGAACGGAATTGCCTGGGAAAAATACGGGTTTGAATTTGCCGGGGAAGCGCCGGATGGAGAGCTTGCCTATCCCATGATATTAAAATCAAAGCCGGATATTCTGCTTACGGATATCCGGATGCCTTTTATGGATGGACTGGAACTGGCGGAGATGGCGAAACGGGCTTTGCCGGATATACATATTATGTTTTTCAGCGGATATGATGATTTTGAATACGCCAAGCGGGCGATTAAAATCGGAGCCGCTGATTATCTTTTAAAGCCGGTGAGCAGCAGCCAGCTTTTGGAGGCTTTGGAGCGCATGAGTGAAACCATCATGCAGGAAAAAAGCGAGAAGGGATATAAGCAGGAGTTTTTAAAGCAACAGGAAGAAAGAAAGCAGATGGACAGAGACCGGCTGTTTGATATTATCGTGTCGGGAAAGCTGAGTCTTCCTGAGCTGCTTAGAAAGGGGCAGGAGCATAATCTTTCCTTATCTGCGCCTATGTACAACCTTATTTTATTTCAGGCAAAGGGGGCGGAGAGCCAGGAGCAGTATTCCGATGAGAATGTTCTCTTTGATAAGAGGCTGAAGGAAGAGCTGGAGGGAAGAGCCGATATTATCGGATTTAACAGGCTGTCGGAGGGGTATGGTTTTCTGATTATGGGCGAAGAGTCCGATATGGAGCGGAAGATGGCATATTATTCAGAACTTCTGATACGGCTGGCAGAGTCCTTTCCTGAGATGGAATATTTTGGAGGGACCGGTATCCCGGTCTGCAGGCTCAGTGAGATCCGCACTTCCTTTAAAGCGGCAAGCAGGGCATATGCCTGCCGCTATATGCTGGACCGCAACCAGATTTTAACCGCAGAGGCGGCAGTGCGGATTCATAATGACACCGGAAGCATCAGCCTGGAAGGAATCGATATTACCAAGTTAAGCCGTGATATTATTCCTAACTTTTTAAAAAACGGGTCCGTTCCTGAGGTGAAATATTTTGTTGAGGAGTATATGGAAGCCTGCGGAAATAATATTAATTCGCTGATATTCAGACAGTACATACTGATGGATGTGTATCTGGCAGTCATTGGGTTTGTGTCTCAGCTTGGATTTGAACCGGAGCAGGTTTTAAAGGAGTTTGGTGATGCGAAGACTCTCCAGCCCTGCGTGAACTCCATGGACTCTGCAGTTAAGTATACCCGGGATATTCTAACAAAGGCCATTGGTTTTCGAACCACCTGTTCCCAGAAAAAGTACCGGCTGGTTCTTGAAAAGGCGGTGGATTATATTGCAGCTCATTATCAGGATGAAGAGATTTCCCTTAATGCGGTGGCTTCGGCGGTGAATATCAGTCCAAACCACTTCAGTACCATATTCAGCCAGGAGATGGAGATCACATTTGTGGAGTATTTAACAAAGGTCCGCATGGATGCAGCCAGGGACTTACTTATGAAAACAGATTTGAGGACTTCGGAGATCGGATATCAGGTGGGATATAAGGATCCGCATTATTTCAGCTACCTGTTTAAGAAGATTCACGGAATCACACCGAAGGCATTTCGGTCAGGGGGAGAAAATGAAGTACAAAAGTGATTCGATTAAGGCGAAATTAAAAACCATGCAGGCAATTGTATTTATCCCGGTCATTATTATGATTGGGATATTGCTATATACCATGGAATGGCAGAATCAGCAGTACCGTCAAAGTATACGCAACTTAACCATGGCAACGGAGTTTAATTTTGATTTTAAATCAAATATTGATTATAAAATGTACCGGATTGTAATCGGAGCCGATACCTTTGAAGCCTTAAACCCGTATGAGGATCTGGAAAATTCCAGAAAGATCTTTCTGGAACTGAAAGACTCCACTCCCCAGGAAACCAGCAAAAAGGGACTGGACGGAATCGTGGTTCTGATTGGAATGCTGGAAAAACGAATACAGGACATCCAGACCAGCAACATCATTGGAGATTATGACCGGAATATGGAGCGCCTTGACCAGGATATTTACGCGATTACCGATTTGATCCAGGAGTCCATGTCCGATTATATCTATAATGAGACAAAGACTTTGGAGTCTGTGCGGCAAAAGCTTGACACCCAGACAAGACAGGTTATCGCACTTTGTATCGTGATTGCTTCTTATCTGATCGTATTTTTAATTGCCTCCTTTTCTTCCTTTGGAAAAAGAATCACAAAGCCCATTGAGGAGCTGTGTGAATATACCATGAAGCTGGCAGACGGGAATTTAGAAGTCAGCGCACCAAAAAGCAACATCAGAGAAATTAAAGTGCTGGGGGAACAGTATGACCAGATGGTGATCCGGATCGGAGACCTGATCCGGCATATCAAGGAAGAGCAGGAGTTAAAGAGAAAAACAGAACTGAAGCTTCTTCAGGCTCAGATTAATCCTCATTTTCTTTATAACACGTTAGATACCATTGTCTGGCTGGCTGAGGGAAAGCAGCATCAGGAAGTAGTGGAGATGATTACCGCACTGTCTTCTTTCTTAAGAATCGGTTTGAACAACGGACGGGATTTCATTACCATAAAAGAAGAAGCAGAGCATATAAAAAGCTATCTTTTGATCCAGCATTTCCGCTATGAGGATATTATGGATTATGAGATTGATTTCGAAGAGCGGATCAGGGATTATTCCATATTAAAGCTCACTCTGCAGCCGATTGTGGAAAATGCTCTATACCACGGAATAAAAAACTGCAGAAAAAAAGGGTTCTTACGGATCAGCGGCTGGCAGGAGAAGGAAGATATTCTTTTAAAGGTGGAGGACAACGGTATTGGGATGAAGCCGGAAGAGGTAAGGAAGATGGAACACCAGATTGCAGGCGGCAGCAAAGAGGATTTTCATCAAGGGGAAGGATTTGGGATTGCCAATGTGGCAGAGCGGATCCGGTTGAATTTTGGTGAGGCATACGGACTTTCCATTGAAAGCGAATACGGGGTAGGAACTGCTGTCACGGTGAGAATTCCGGCAGTGAGAAGGGGAAATAAATAAGAAAATCAACTTTTATCCGAAAAAAATCAACTAATTTTTGGAATACAGTGAAATGACGTAAGAAACTCAACCCTTTGCAAAAGATATTGTATTGAGAATTCAGGGGGATTGGTCTAAGATACAGGTAGTTACTTAATAGTAAATGATTCTTATTGGAGGGAACGGATATGAAGAAAAGAGTTTTAAGCTTTTTGACAGCTGCGGTTATGACAACCGCCATGATTTTATCCGGTTGCAGCGGATCACAGACAGCTGCGACTACAGCAGCTCCGGCTTCTGCTGAAACAAAAGCGGAGACAACGGAGGCAGCAAAAACGGAGGCAGCCACAACTACAGCGGCACCTGCAGAGAAAAAGGAGATCGTAGTAGGATTTTCCCAGGTTGGTGCAGAATCTGACTGGAGAACGGCCAATACCGAATCCATGAAGTCAACGTTTACAGAAGCAAATGGTTACAAGCTGATTTTTGATGATGCACAGCAGAAACAGGAAAATCAGTTAAAGGCAGTTCGTAACTTTATTCAGCAGGATGTTGATTATATTGTTATCGCACCGGTTACCGAAACCGGATGGGATACCGTATTACAGGAAGCTAAGGATGCAGGCATTTCGGTAATCATCGTTGACCGTATGATCAATGTATCGGATGATTCCTTATATACCGCATGGGTTGGTTCCAACTTCCTTCAGGAAGGTTATGATGCGGTTGCATGGCTGGATGAGTATTTAAAGAAGAATAACAGAGCAGATGAGGACATCAATATTGTTACTCTTCAGGGTACCATCGGTTCTTCAGCGCAGATCGGACGTACCAACGGTGTGGAAGAGAAGATGAAAGACCATTCGAAGTGGAAGATGTTAGAGCGTCAGACCGGAGAATTTACTCAGGCAAAGGGCCAGGAAGTTATGGAATCCTTCTTAAAGACCTA